>CAIUAS010000139.1 GCA_903897205.1 uncultured Gammaproteobacteria bacterium | reverse complement strand
TGCGGTAGTATGATGGTAGCAAAACTATCGGCGGGAAAAGGTAGTTCCGTATAAGTGCTTTGAACAATATTAGATAGAAGAGGCTGGGTTTTATTGAGACTGGCGATTATATGATAATAATTATTAGCCCGATTTAGCCAGTTTTGTTGTGTGCTGGCCCCTAATTGCAATAAAGGTTGTCCAAAAATAATAGGCGGGAGTAATAATAACTGCTGTTGTTCCATTCGAACTATTTGTTTTCCTATAGAGGTTTGATACCACGTATCAATATCAAATGTTTGATCGGTGCATTGTTTATTCAAAGAATTGTTCCATGTAAGAAACCTAAAAAACTCAAAACTTCAACGAGTTTGATATATTGTTGGTTTTTTTGCAAAAGAGGTTCATACTCCTTGGAGATTATTTATACACTATTTGCTAATCGCAAGCTAATTCAAAAAAATGTTAAAAATATTTTCTATTTCAGCTTTTAAAGATAATTATATTTGGCTATTGCAAGAGGCTAATTCGCCTTATTGTGTGGTCGTCGATCCGGGCGATGCGCAACCTGTATTAGAGTATCTTTTAGCAAATCGGCAACAACTCGCCGCTATTTTAATTACCCACCATCATGCTGATCATTGTGGTGGTGTCGCAACATTACTTGAGCATTTTTCGGTACCTGTTTATGGGCCAGCAGGTGAATCCATTACCACAGTGAATCAATCTGTTGCTAATGGTGATAAAGTAAATTTGCCTGCAATTAATGCCGTTTTCCAAGTTTATGATATACCTGGTCATACAAAAGGACATATTGCGTATTATGGGCAGGGTGTTCTATTTTGCGGAGATACCTTATTTATGGCGGGTTGTGGGCGTTTATTTGAAGGGACGCCTGAGCAGATGCATCATTCCTTAACAACATTGGCTGAACTGCCGGATGAAACGTTAGTCTATTGTGCGCATGAATATACCTTAGCTAATCTGGCGTTTGCAAAGAGGGTAGAGCCTGATAACTTACTTATTGAAAGTCGTATGCAGCACGCCATGCAGTTAAGGCAGAGAAATATCCCTACTATACCTAGCACTATTCAGTTAGAAAAAGCAACTAACCCATTTTTGCGTTGTCATGAGCCTGCCATTAAGAGCGCAGCAGAAAACTTTAGTGGAAAGTCTTTGGATAAAGCAGTGGATATATTTCATGTGATTCGTCAATGGAAAGATAATTTTAAGTTATAAAGGGATAAGAAAGGCTTGACCTAATTCACATTGCCCCGTAACATCCCCAAAATGATTTGCCGATTGCTGAGACATATTTTTTTGACTGTCATTTTGGCAGCGGGCCTCACTGCATGTATGCAGGGAATGCCTTCTGATCCCGCTTCCAATACAACTACTTATGTGGCGACGCCTCATAAATCAACTTATACTCATTCAGGTTATCATGCCTACGGTAGCACTCATAAGGCTTCTTCTGCTCATGGTGTTTCCTTAGCGACTAACCCTACCGATCCCCCGCCAGATTTTATGCAAATGCAAGGGACGGGGGGAAGTTTGTGGGATCGTTTACGTACTAACTTTCAATTACCACTCGCTGCTAACAGACCGCAAGTTCAAGCCCAGATTAATTGGTTTGTGCGTAATCAGGGCTATCTTGATAGAACGATAAAGCGTGCCGTACCCTATATGTATCTCATCTTTCAGGAGACGCAATCGCGTAATTTACCTGCTGAGCTTGTGTTATTGCCTATTATGGAAAGTGGTTATAATCCCTTTATTCGTTCCTCACGTGGTGCCGTAGGTTTATGGCAATTAATCCCCTCTACGGCAAATGGCTTTGGCGTGAAACAAGACTTTTGGTATGACGGTAGACGTGATGTCTATGCTTCAACCAATGCGGCTTTAGACTATTTAACCTATTTACAGAGCTATTTTGGTGGTGATTGGTTGTTGGCCATTGCTGCTTATGATGCTGGCGAAGGCCGATTGCAAAACGCCGTACATCGTAATGCCGAAAAAGGCGCGAGCACTGATTTTTGGTCTCTCTCGTTGCCAGTTGAAACCCAAGCCTATGTGCCACGTTTGCTCGCTTTGGCGGCGATTATTAGTGATCCAGCTAAGTATAATATTACATTGCCTCCCATTACTGATCAGCCTTATCTGCAACAAGTGGATCTGGGCGCTCCCATTAATCTCTCGGAAGCAGCAGAGATGGCTGGCATGAGCTTAAATGAATTAAAATCCCTAAATCCAGGGTATAGCCGTACCACTACGGGCCCGAATGGTCCTTATCGTTTATTATTGCCGATCGATCGCATTCCCATGTTTAAGGAACGTTTAGTTGCAATGCCTGCACAGACCAAAACGACTTGGGGACGTTATAAAGTACAACGCGATGATACATTGGATAGTATCGCTGAACGCTTTGATACCTCTGCCAGCGAGTTACGTAGCGTTAACCATTTGAAGGGTAACTATGTGCCCGTAGGGCGTGTTATTATGATTCCGGTGGGAACGGAGCAAACGACTCCTCATGTTTATGATTTAAGTACAGGTCAAAAGACGCCATTAACAGCGGATAATGTTGTTCAACAGGCGGCTAGTATTGCAGAAAGTCAAACACCGACGATCCCGGCAGCTTCCCCTTCAGCTCCCTCTATAGCTCCAAGTAATAATAACCAAGTAACAGTAACAGCGACGAGTGCTGCCCGCACCGATAATACGCCGCCACCCGCTTCTGCTAGTGCGGTAGCGGATAATGAAGATGCGGATGCAGAGCAATCTCAAGATTCTGTGCAAAAAACGCCAGAGAAGGTTTATCACACAATTAAGCATGGTGAAACCTTATCGGTAATCGCGCGGCATTATGGTGTTGGGGTAAGTGATTTACGGCGTTGGAATAAACTTAAGGCCAGTAATGTGCTTAAACCAGGTACGCGGTTGATAATTTACCGTGCATCGACGAGTGCTGATAGCGAAAGTGCTGCTTCTGCTTCTGCTGATAACACCGCTAAGAAAGAGATAAAGCAAAAAAGTAATTCAATAAAGTTAACAAGTCACGCTTCGGCGGTTGGTAAATCAAGTGATTTGAAGGTGATTCGTTATACAATCCATCCTGGTGATAATCTGATTAAAATAGCCGATCATTATGATGTTAAAGTTGCAAGCTTGCGCAAGTGGAACCGCTTGGCAGAAAATGGCGTGGTTAAACCTGGGCAAAAAATAGTGATATACACCGAAGGCTAATTAGGCTTTTAAGTAAAGTACTAGGTTTGAAGAAAAACCTATTAAAGCAGGTCTAACTTAAATAAAGACGCATAAAAAAAGGGCGATATTCTCGCCCTTTTTCGTTCCACTATCCACTGTCTTGCATCCTTGCCGCATCCCTACGTTGCAAGCTTCCCTAGCTTGCTGCGACTCCTGTCGGCTTCCAGCGCTACATGCGCAGCGAACATCCATGAACTTAGTGCGCTTAGGTTAGCACTATAAAAAAATAAAAAAAGGTACCTTTAACCTTAACTATAGCGTTAGTTAGTCAAATAAAAATCTCGTAAAAATTAAATATTGCATAAAATCAAAGGGTTAGATCGTTTCTGTGGGAAATTTGAGAGATGGAATCGCTTAAAAATGAGATTAAGCTTACACGTTTTTAAGAGATATCTTACAAATGGAAAGGGCTTTTGCTTACAAAATTGGAAAGCTGAGGTAAGTGGTGACTATGGAAGTTAGGGCAGTGCCAATTCAGGCTATATTATTCCGCTTTGTAAATAGCGTTTAAATTCTGCACCAATCTCCGGGTGTTTTAAAGCATAAGCTATAGTCGCCTGTAAATAACCTAATTTGCTACCACAATCATAACGTGTGCCATGGAATTGCCAAGCATAAATAACTTCATGCGCCATTAGCGCAGAGATTGCGTCGGTTAGCTGAATTTCGCCGCCTTTACCCATTGGTGTTTTCTCAAGCTGCGCAAAAATGCTTGGCGTTAGAATATAACGACCAACGACGCCTAAATTAGAGGGTGCTTCTTGCTGTGAAGGTTTTTCAACTATTTTATTAATGGTAAATAATCGATCTTTGTGGTCAGTAGTGCCGACAACACCGTATTTATTCGTTTCGGATAAGGGAATTTCTTGTACAGCTATTATACTGTTACCTGTTTGCTGAAATTGATGAGCCATTTGTACTAAGCAAGGTTCCTGGCTTCCATCTATTAAGTCATCAGCTAATAAAACAGCGAAGGGCTCGTCATTGATAAGCGGTTTTGCGCACAAAACAGCATGGCCTAGCCCTAATGTTTCAGGTTGACGAATATAGGCACAACTAACGCCTTTAGGGAGTATTTCTCGTACAATGGTTAGTAATTCATCTTTACCATTTTTTGCAAGTTTGGTTTCTAATTCAAAGTTTTTGTCAAAATGATCTTCAATGGCGCGCTTGCTGCTACTAGTTACAAAAATAAGCTCATTGATGCCGGATGCAACGGCTTCTTCAACAGCATACTGGATCAATGGTTTGTCAACGATCGGTAACATTTCTTTCGGGCTAGCTTTCGTAGCGGGTAAAAATCGAGTTCCTAAGCCTGCGACTGGAAAAATAGCTTTTTTAATTGGTTTCATAGATAGCTTCTGCTTGTGCTTTGACGGAAATATAATCCATTATTCTTTCGCCGCGCCCGATAGCAAAATATTTAATGCCTAGATTTTTTAAATATACGGGGTCATAAAGATTGCGGCCATCAAAAATAACAGGTTCTTTTAAGCGTGCTTTAATAACATCAAAATCAGGGCTGAAAAAAGCGCTCCATTCAGTTACTACCGTTAATACATCGGCATTTTCTAAGGCTGCTTCTGGCGAGTTGCAGAGCTTTAAGTTTTGGCGTTGTCCGTAAATTCTTTCTGCTTCTGACATGGCAACGGGATCATAAGTTTGCACAATGGCCCCTTCTTTCCATAATAATTCTATCAGAATACGACTCGACGCTTCTCGCATATCGTCTGTATTAGGTTTAAAGGATAACCCCCATAAAGCAATTACTTTATCTTTTAAATTGCCTTTAAAATAGCTATAAATTTTTTTGAATAACACGTGCTTTTGTCGATCATTGACGGCGTGTACTGCTTTCAATAATTTGGCGTCAAAGTTAACTTGTTTGGCGACAGCTTCTAAGGCTTGTACATCTTTTGGAAAGCAAGAACCACCATAACCGCATCCTGGGTTAATGAAATTATAGCCAATACGTGGATCTGAGCCGATACCTATGCGAATTTTTTCAATGTCGGCGCCCAACAATTCCGCTAGTAAACTCATTTCATTAATAAAGCTAATCTTAGTGGCTAAAATTGCATTAGCTGCATATTTGGTTAATTCAGCAGAGCGCACGTCCATAGCAATAACACGATTTTGATTGCGGTTAAAAGGAGTGTATAGCGCTTGTAAGTGTTGTTCTGCTTCTGGATGGCTAGTTCCAATAATAATGCGATCTGAATTCATGAAATCACTAATAGCCGCACCTTCTCGTAAAAATTCAGGATTCGAGGCAACATCAAATTTTATGGTGACATTACGAAATTTAAGGGCGGACTCGATAGCGTCTTTAACTTTATCGGCGGTTCCTACGGGAACGGTAGATTTATTGATAACAACTCGATAATCATCAATATGTTCGCCAATAGTACGGGCAACCTTAAGTACATACTGTAAATCGGCGGAACCATCTTCATCTTGTGGCGTTCCTACGGCTATAAACTGGAAAAAACCATAGGCGACACCGGCTTGTGGATCGGCAGTAAAACTGATGCGGCCCGCTTGTAAGTTCTTAGCGAGCAGTTCTGGCAAGCCTGGTTCATGGATGGGGCATTCGCCGTTTTGCAGGCGGGCAACGCGCTCTTGGTTGGTGTCAACACATAACACATGATTGCCCAGTTCAGCAAAGCAGGCGCCCGTTACAAGGCCAACATAGCCTGCACCATAGATCGTGATTTTCATGAATACTCCAGAACTAACAGAACTTAAAACCGTAAACTCAGTGTTGAGCGGGGATACATTATACATTTAAGGCGGTAAGATAACAGCAGATTAGAAGGCTTTTTTACAGGCTGGCTTCTATTTATGTTATGCTAGCCGTTTATTTTTCAGAAAGGATTTAACAATGGATCAAGCAAAAACGATTTATTTAAAAGACTATAAAAAACCAGCATTTGGAATTGAATCAGTCGATTTAAATTTTGAGTTAGGCGAAGCTGTTACAACGGTCACTTCACGATTAATTATACGTCGGCTCGAAATGGCTGATTCAGCGCCATTAATATTAAATGGGGAACAACTACAACTGATTTCTATCTGTTTAGATGGAAGCAGGCTGACCGGTTTAGATTATCGGCTAACAGAAGATCAATTAATTATAAATAAAGTCCCCGACCATTTTATCTTAGATATAACCGTACAAATTAAACCACAAGAAAATACCGCATTAAGCGGGCTTTATAAATCAAACAATATTTTTTGTACCCAATGTGAAGCGCAAGGATTTCGGCGGATTACTTATTTCTTTGACAAACCAGATGTGTTGACCTGTTTTACTACGACTATTACAGCAGATAAAGCCCGTTACCCTGTTTTATTATCCAATGGTAATTTAATTGCGCAAGGCGACCTGCAAGATAGCCGACATTGGGTGACCTGGCGCGATCCCTTTAAAAAACCGAGTTATTTATTTGCACTGGTCGCGGGTAAATTGGATTGCTTAGAAGATCATTTTGTCAGTTTATCAAAGCGCAAAATAACCCTTAAAGTTTATGTGGATAAGGGTAATTTAGATAAAAGTACCTACGCGATGGAATGTATAAAAAAATCGATGGCCTGGGATGAAAAAGCCTATGGACGTGAATATGATTTAGATATTTTTATGGTGGTTGCGATAAATGACTTTAATATGGGCGCTATGGAAAATAAAGGCCTTAATATCTTTAATGCGAAATATATATTAGCGAATAAAACCATTTCTACTGATGTTGATTATCAGAATATATTACGGGTGGTTGGTCACGAATATTTTCATAATTGGTCGGGTAATCGAGTGACGTGTCGCGATTGGTTTCAACTTAGTTTAAAGGAAGGGTTAACTATATTTCGTGAGCAAGAATTTTATGAAGACATGACATCTAAAGCGGTCGCACGTATAGAAGAAGTGCGCTATTTGAGAGGCAGGCAATTTATCGAGGATGCTGGCCCATTAGCGCATTCAGTTAGACCGGATTCCTATATAGAAATAAATAATTTTTATACGAATACTATTTATAATAAAGGGGCTGAAGTTATTCGTATGCAAAAAATATTATTGGGCCCCGAAAAATTCCGGCAAGCGATGGATCTATATTTCTCAAGCTTTGATGGCCAAGCAG
>CAIUAS010000138.1 GCA_903897205.1 uncultured Gammaproteobacteria bacterium | reverse complement strand
TTGATTATATTGTCCAAACCATGAGTGATAATGCATGCGAAGCTTTTAATGCAGAAAACACCCAACAGTGGGCCAAGCAAATTGAATGGGTTGGCTTGGAAGTGTTAAATGCCTCGGCAGTCAATCCACTTGATAAAAAAGGCGTAGTAGAATTTATTGCAAGTTATCGCCAACAAGGGCAATTGCAGAATATTCGTGAAATAAGCGAATTTCAGCACGATGGTGAACGTTGGTATTATACCGGCGGCGAGGGCGAAGCCGTAAAACAAGTGTCTCGCACGGCTAATAAAGTCGGGCGCAACGAACCCTGTCCTTGTAATAGTGGCACTAAATATAAAAAATGCTGCGGGGTTTAACCACCGACTATTTATATATTTCTGTTAAGGCTTTTTCAAGCGTTGGCAATTGAAACTGATATCCCAATGCTAATAAACGTTTGGGCACTACCTGTTGGCCTTTTAATAATAATTCTTCAGCCATTTGCCCAAATACTAGCTTTAAAATAAAAGCAGGCGTTGGCATAAAACTCGGTTTATGTAACACCTTACCTAAAGTATTTGCCAACTGCTTTTGCGTAACACACTCTGGCGCAACTAAATTAATGGGACCACTGATGGTTTTATTTGCCAGCAAAAATTCTATAATGCCGATTAAATCCGCTAAAGCAATCCAACTAAAAGGCTGTTGACCAGAACCAATTGGGCCACCCAAGCCCCACTTAAATGGCAAAGCCATGCGCGGCAAAGCGCCTTGCTCTTTGGCTAATACCACACCAAAACGCAAATAGACAACTCTTGCTCCCGCTTGCTCTGCTGGTTTTGCTGCTAATTCCCACGCACGCGCGACTTTCGCTAAAAAATCAGGGGCTTGCTGAAAATCAATGACCGTGTCTTCATCATAAGGCGCTGGCAATTGCGTAGGCAATGATGCTTGCAATCCATACACACCAATTGCAGACACGCTAAAAAATACAGGCGCTTGCGCACCTAATTGTGCACAAAGCTGCGCGATACATTGGGTTGTTTGAGTACGACTGGATAAAATAGTTTGCTGACGTTCAGACGTCCAACGCTGTTCACCGATACTTGCGCCTGCTAAATTAATAATAGCATCACAGTGCTGTAAATAATTAATAGTCAACTCATCCCACGTAAGCGCTTGTACTTGTTCACCAAATAATGCTTTAATTTTTGCTACTGAACGCCCCAGCACAATTAGCTCATGCCCTGCCAACAGCCAACGTTTAACTAAATGTTGCCCAATAAAACCGGTAGCACCCGCAATAATATATTTCATACTTATCCACTTTTATTCAATTCAGCGAATTTATCTAAAAATATAGACTCATTAAAATGTTCGGTATTTATCTTAATCACCCATTGCGCTTCCTTTTCATCTAAAGGTTCTATTATTTTTTCTTGCCTATTTAATACCGCCAAGCCTGCTTCTGATGCTTCATGTTCTTTCAAAGCGCGTTGTTCCAACCGCTCTTCCATTAATTTATGTTCAGCCGCGCAATGTAAAATAACAAAAGGTATTTT
>CAIUAS010000137.1 GCA_903897205.1 uncultured Gammaproteobacteria bacterium | reverse complement strand
TACATTCCTAGGACTTAGGACTATTATTTAATAATTAAGTTTAAGCACCATAGATTGATATTATTATCTTTTCAAACCTAAGCTTTTAATAAATTGATTTGCCTGCTCTTTAGTTAGTCCGGTAATAAGAAATTCTCCGCCTAACTTGCTCTGAATTGTTGCAGAGGACACCACCCTTCTATTTAGCATTATATTGGCTTTTTTCCCTATGTTTTCCTGAGTAAGATCACCCAATTTATCAGCAGCTATAGTTTTTAATTTTAAATTAATTCCATAGCTATCAGCAGAGCTTTTTGGAAAGTTTATTGTCGCGGATTCAACAGTTGAATTATTAAAAACCATCTGACCTTGAATAATTTGAAATACCACTGAATTATCTGTACCGGCACTCAAGGCTATCACTAATGGAGAAAATATGACTCCGAAGGTTATTACAAGGATTCTAAATAAGGCATTCATTTTCACCTCCTATTAAGGTATAACGTATTGGCTATTATGTTACATCAGCAAATAATACACTACTTACTGTCAAAAATGCATGTGTTACACACGTTAAAATCAGGCGATTTAGTTATTTTAATTTAAAATGGAGTGGAATTATCATGAAGATTTGCGGAGACGAAATCCAAACATTATCAATGGATCATCATGGATTAGTTGCAGCGGTATGCAAAGATTTGGAGATAGCTGAAAAAATTAATTCGAGAATTGGAAAAGCAGATGAGAGACGTGTAGTATCCACGGGTAAAGCTACGGTGGCAATGATATTAAATGGTTTAGGGTTCACAAATCGTCGTCTGTATTTAACACATCAATTTTTTAAGACAAAACCTACAGAAATTTTATTAGATGAACCCATCAAAGCTTCTGATATTACCGATTACACCTTGGGCCATGCGCTAGATGAAATCGCGGAGTATGGGGCGAGCAAATTATTTGGAGAAGTCGCGTTTGAGGTCGCAATAGAGAATGACTTATTAGACACTCTTAATCATATAGATACGACGAGCATTTCTGTGTGTGGCGCGTATGAAAATACGAAGCAAGAAAGTGAATCTTCTGTTATTGAAATCACACATGGCCATTCAAAAGATTATCGTCCTGATCTCAAGCAAGTAGTATTATCATTAGTTGTAAATGGGCCAAGTGCAGTGCCAATATTTATGGAACCATTAAGCGGAAACAATTCTGATAAGAATAGTTTCCATGACACAATTGAAAAAGTAAACGTATTTAAAAAACAAATTAATCTAGAAAAGGATTTCAAGTGGGTAGCTGATTCAGCTCTCTATGCAGAAGATAAATCATTAAAACATAATGATTGCTTGTGGTTAACTAGAGTTCCAGAGACAATCAAAGAAGCGGCAAACCTAGTAGAGAAACCAGAGGAAGGAATTGATTGGAAATATCTAGAAAAAGGCTATAAGGTAGCATCTTTCGTTTCGCATTATGGAGGGCTAGAACAGCGCTGGTTATTAATATCCTCAGTGCAAGCCTATCAGCGAGAAAAAAAGACATTAGATAAAAAATTAAAAGATAAAGATGATAGGCTAAAAAATGCGTTATGGCATTTAGGGAACGAAGTATTTGATTGTGAGAAAGCTGCGCAAGCAGCATTAAAGAAAGTAGAAAGAAAAAATCGTTTTCATGTGATTAAAAGTCAAATTGTGCCTTTAATGAAATATGCAAAAAGAGGAAAACCGAAATTAGGTGAAGAAAAAATTATTACTGGATTCAAAATTGAATCGAGTTTTGAAAGAAACTCGGAAGAAATAAATAAATTATTAAATAGAAAGGGTCGTTTCATTTTAGCGACTAACGATTTAGATAAAAAAAGTTTTCCGGATCGACAGATGCTAGATGAATACAAAGAGCAGCAAAATGTTGAAGGTGGATTCCGATTTATAAAGGATCCGTGGTTTATGTTAGATTCAATTTTTTTAAAATCCCCAAAAAGAATTGAAGCGCTTATGATGGTTATGACACTTTGTCTTATGGTGTACAACATCGCGCAATACAAATTGCGCCTGTCATTAAAGAAAACAAATGAAACTCTGCCAAATCAACTTGATAAACAAGTTCAAAATCCAACCATGCGATGGATTTTTCAAATCATGGAAGGAATTGCAATTGTTCAATTTTATAAGAATAAAATTCTTAATCCGGTTAAAGAAGTCATAACGAATATAAATGATCTTCGAAAAAAAATTATTCGATTATTTGGAGATACTGCCTGTCAGATGTATGGGGTAATTCAAAAAAATCCAGTGGAGATCCTCGGAATGTAGGTTAATAATAACTTTTTGACAAATACCGCTATCCCAGCCTGCTAGCCAAGCGGCAATAGGACGCATTGATGGAACGACTAACTGCAGCCCGTAGATTTCTTTAAATATCAAGCCTTCAATTGCGCGCCGGGGTTTGCCTTCATCAAGTAAACGGAATAGCCACTTGGCAGTGAGATATTCTCGGACTGTCCGGTGATAAAAACGAACTGTTCCATAAAGCGCTTCATCAAAGATAGGACGACTAAGAAGGGCATTTATTTTCTTGCTTGTCCAATTGCCAAAAAGTCCTTTTTTTGGATCCAATACTGTGCTCTTGTATGAATTATCTCTGGTTCCATCGGGTAACAAAATAGCTATTTTTTTCACAAATGTAACCGCAGCAGCCATTTTTTCGACCCCATCGCGTATTTCGTCTAGTGATAGAGTGGCATCGAATTCATGACTGGTGTTTTTTTCATCCAGTTTTAATTTTATATTTTCTTCGAGAACCTCATGGTATTGGCCAAAAATTTTCTTTTCTTTCCAATATCCAATTTGCTCATCCAGATCTTGCGGCCTTGTCATAAATGTTTCGGCACCCGTTTGCTCAAGTTTTTTCATAAAAGCAGCCATATCATCGACGCCTCTAGCGCGTGCATATTGCTCTACTTGATCCGGAGCAAGAGGAGCTAATTGTAAAATTTGAATAGTATTTTCTTCCGATGTTTTAGTAGGTTCCTGTGAAGGCATGGCAATTAGTCGCCGAACCAGGATCGGATCAGCGTCCTGCCATGCCGTTGGGCGTGATGAGATAACAATATGTGCACGATGGTGTTGCTTGGCCAGAACGACAGCAAATTTTTTAAGCGCTATCTCGAAATCTTTTGGACTTTTTAGCCGAGCTTCATCGACTGAATCGAAGAAAAAATATCCTAATTCATTACCCTGCTGCCAGGCAGCAAATTCTAGAAAGGTTCCGGCTTCATAAATAATGGCGTTCTGAAACTCCATTGATGCAAGAGTAGTAATATCACAAAAAAAGGCTTTTTCTCCTTGCTTGTAAAGAGTTTCAGCCATATGCCGTAACTCTGTAGTTTTACCTGAACCTGCTTCTGCGATAACAATGTTACATCTATGCTTGAGCACATCTTCCCAAGAAAAAGAGGCAGACCTAGAAAATGAATAATAATCCCAATAATAATCCCAATCATTTCGTTCCCTTAAAGAATTAGCGTCATACTTTATAAACTTCCGATTTAGATTAATATATGTATTCATATCTCTTATTCTGGTTGGATAAATTTAGTTAAATGAATCCTCTATCGTAACCAAAATAAATCTTCTATTAAACACATTCTTGCTAATTTATTTTACATTCTTGACTTCTTTTCTTGATAGATAACATTTGACACTGAAGCTCTTGAAAAAGTCAGCGGCCCATCTTCAATTCCAAAAATCCCATCGTGGAAGGAAAATAAATCGCTGCTGCAATGGTTGCAATCATTATAGAGGGGATACCCATTGCGTTACTTTAATCGAGGATCACCTATAGTGGTTTGGATATTATGTAAAGTGCTCAAGCCACAATGCCTTGATACTACTGGATTTGCATGAATTACTTTACATAATCACTTACTTTCCACAATAATTTACCGTAATTTGTATCCTGCTATGCCCCAACTCCTCCGTTAAAACCATCCGTGCATGATAATCAATTTCTTTCTGCTCCGGCGTTAATTCTTTTGAAGTTGGCCCACCATTAATTGGTGCTTCCCACCCCGCTAACTCCTTA
>CAIUAS010000136.1 GCA_903897205.1 uncultured Gammaproteobacteria bacterium | reverse complement strand
TGACTTGATAATCACCTTCGTCAGTTCCAGGTCGAAATTTAATTTCTTTTACCTGAATCTGTTTTTGTTTCTTTTTGGCAACTTGAAGTTTTTTGTTAAGTTCAAACTGATATTTGCCGTAGTTCATTATCTTGCAAACGGGAGGATCTGCGTTTGGCGATATTTCTACTAAATCCAAGTCCGCTGCGTAAGCAATCTGTTTGGCTTCATCTAACGTGATTATACCTAATGCTTCACCCTCTGCGCCTGTAACCCTCACACGCCTTGCTGTGATAAAGTCATTCAAGCGTGTTTCATCTTTTTTAGCAGCGATACCCTAATCCTCCAAAAATTTAATTATATTCTATCTGCAATCTCTTGCTTTAACCGTTCAGCAAATTCAGCAACTGACAAGCTACCTAAATCTTCACCTTTCTGTGTCCGTACCGTAATGCGTTTTTCTTCTAATTCTTTGTCGCCGATAATAACTAAATACGGGATACGTTGCATAGAATGCTCGCGGATTTTAAACCCGATCTTCTCATTTCTCAAGTCAATTTTTACTCTGATGCCTTGTTTTTCAAGTTCATTGTATATTTCAGAGGCATATTCAGCATGACGATCAGCTATGTCAAGCACCATTACTTGAATGGGAGACAGCCAAACAGGAAAGGTTCCAGCGTGCTGTTCAATTAGAATGCCGATAAATCGTTCCAGTGAACCTAGTATTGCTCTATGTAGCATAACAGGCGCTTGTTTAGAACCATCTTCAGCGATAAACGTGGCTCCTAATCGACCTGGCATTGAGAAATCAACTTGTATAGTACCGCACTGCCAGACGCGACCTATGCAATCTTTTAATGAGAATTCAATTTTAGGTCCGTAAAATGCACCTTCGCCGGGCTGTAAATCCCACTTTAGATTTTTATTGTTGAGCGCCAATTCTAGGGCATTCTCTGCTTTATCCCAGACAGAGTCATCGCCCACTCTATTTTCGGGGCGTGTTGATAGTTTGATAATAACGTCTTCGAAGCCAAAGTCTTTATAAACGGCAAATAACAT
The DNA here is from genome assembly GCA_903897205.1 of uncultured Gammaproteobacteria bacterium. Lineage (GTDB taxonomy): Bacteria > Pseudomonadota > Gammaproteobacteria > CAIUAS01 > CAIUAS01 > CAIUAS01. The sequence goes on along the minus strand of CAIUAS010000136.1, from coordinate 490 downwards.
ATCTATAAAAGTTGAGACTTCGTCTTGAATTTGGGCTTCAGTACAAAAAATATGAGCATCATCTTGAACAAAGTTTCTGACGCGCATTAATCCATGTAATGTGCCTGATGGCTCATTGCGATGGCATGATCCGAATTCAGCTAAGCGTATCGGTAAGTCACGATAACTTTTAATGCCTTGATTATAAATTTGTACGTGGCATGGGCAATTCATGGGCTTAATTGCATAATCACGATTTTCTGAATGGGTAGTGAAAATCATGGCGCCAAACTTTTCCCAATGACCTGATTTTTCCCACAAACTACGATCTACTAATTGCGGTGTTTTAACTTCACCATAACCATTGACGCGCAATTTTTCACGAATATATTGTTCAACTTGCTGATAAATTACCCAACCTTTTTCATGCCAAAAGACCATGCCAGGTGCTTCTTCTTGGGTATGAAATAGGTCTAGGGTTTTTGCTAATTTACGATGATCTCGCTTTTCA
>CAIUAS010000135.1 GCA_903897205.1 uncultured Gammaproteobacteria bacterium | reverse complement strand
TTCAAACCATCGCCACTGATTCCTCCCATGCTCAACACGCCGCAGCCCAAAGCGTATATGAATCTATTAACAGCACTTTCGCGGTGGACCACATTGAGAACGTCAGGCAAATATTTACTGACTTTGATGCTAAGCAAAAGAAACTCTTAAATGCCATAGACACTTCAGCGATGGGGTTAAATGAAAAAGCGGGGATTCTGAATAAATTGTATTGGGGCACCCAAGGCGAACCTGGCGTTTATAATCAATTGCAAAAGCAATATGAAAAAGACAAAGAAAACCTCGATACTTGGTTTAAGAGCGCCGATGGTTATGACAAGTTAAAAACGATTTATCCTGCGGAATTGAAGACAGGCGACCCTGAAAAAGATGGTGAAAAGAAAGAGGCTGTAAAAACAGCCCTTAAAAATGAACTTACCCAACGGCACGATTTGGAGCTGAAACAGCTAAAGGCTTTTGAACTTGAACTGACAGAGGCTTGCAATAATATTAAAAAAGCGCACGCGACTATCGAAGAAAATGCGTTGTTTAATAACCATTATCCCGGATCTCAAGGCGTAGTCCGTGTGGAGGGCGAAACCCCATTTACTGATGGCAATCGCTATACCAAATCGGGCAAGCATTTTGATATTAATGAAGAAGGCGGAATTACCCTTGATTTCACCGGTAATGACAGCAGCGAAGCCACTAGGGCTGAAGACCTGTTTGAAGCCATGCTCACGCTCAAACAAGATGGTAATGACACGATTAATATCGGCAGCCTCGCCGAAGATCCTGAAGCAACGTTTTTTACACCTAAAGGCGCAAGGTTTAATCAAAACAAAGCACCTGTTACCAATAATATGGATAGATTTGCCTTTAAACAAGCGGTGAGAGCTGGTTTTGAACTTAACAAGATAAGCTTCAGCAGTGGGTATAGAATTGATGACGCAGATATAAAATTTTACCGCGACTATAGGACTAAAAAAGCTTATGCTGAATTCTCCCAAACCCACCCTACGCTACACTCCATATTAACTAATAGCGCCAATGAGCATTTAAAAACCGGAAAGGCCAGAGACTTAGGGCCTAATCAAGCGCCCGAGCTGACTGCCGAGGAGCGCACAAAGCTGCGCGAAACGGATTGGTTAGATGTGAAAGATGAAAAGGCCTTTGCGACGATACTTAACGGTGTACGAACCGGACTAGGAGACACTATCACTTTGCAAGGATCGCAAGCCATGAAGGAGAGCCTCATTCGTGATTTACGTTCTGATATGATAGTCAACCCTGAGGTACGTAGAGTTTTATGCGCTGCGCGTCTGCCTGATGATAACAGCCCACTGCTTGATCATTTAACAAAAGAGCAAATTCATGCTATTAACTATATCAACTTTTCGAAATGTGAAAACACAGATGAAGTCGTTAATTTAATTAATGCAGCTATTGGTGTTAAATTCACCCCTCTGGCGCAGTTAAATAATACTGTTAATGGTTTAATTGATATAAGCCAATGCAATTATGAGCTAAATAAAAGCTCTTTAGCTGACAAAGCAGTTAATTTAGTCAAAAAAAATAATAAAACGGAATTAGTTAATTTCTCTCATGTAAAAGCTAATCTTTCCCCAGAAAAAGTAAACGCCGCGCAGAGTGCCGCTAATCAAAACAAATTAATTAACACCTCTACATACAGTCTTCAAGACGCGTTGGAAGGACATAAAAATAAGGTAATGGGCGAGCGCGCCACCACTGGCTTGGTGGAAAGAATTGAGAATAGCCTTGCCACCATTGACGGAGAAACATCCATGGGTTTCACTCTTAATCAAGCTTTATGCCGCGATCAAATAAGAGCGAATGAACTGGCTGAAAATTATAATGAATTAATATGGCACACGCAAAATCAAATTAAAGAGCTCGATCTATTGTGTGAAACACTAGGCAGCCAGCGTTTTTTAGATGAGGATGTCACCTCCGCCTATGACAAACTACTCACAGAACAACTTGTGGCTATTGATATCTCTATAAAAACTCTAAAAAATGCGGGGATTATTAAAGTTCCTGGTGTAAATGGACAAGCTGTTCAAAAATATCCGTTAGATTCTAATACACTGCGTAGCACCGTAAGCCCGCCATTACAAACTAAAGCATCATTCGGTCAATTTAAAATTGAAGCCACCACGCTAGCAAAAAGTAAAGTCGATCTGCTTACTAAAGTAGCTGAGAGAACTGGCTATAAGGTCAATAAGCTACACATTGTGCAAGGGGCAACTCAAGCCAATACTGGTTCGCCCAGCAACATCCTTAAGCTGACCGGCTAACATCATTAAATTAGCACCATCAATGAGCCCTCCTGCCTCCACAACGTCTTCAACGTTGCGGAGGCAGAATTGAGTGAGTGCAACTCGTTACTAAAGCCGCAATTCTTGACCTGGCCGGAGTTTTTTGGCTTTTTCTTTCAAAGCGATAATCCGGTTTCTAGTGGAAATATCTAGGTAGGAAGGCTCATAATTCCCTATTTCAATTTGATGAGCCACACATTCGATCCAGGCCACTCTCATAGCAAGGCTATTTCCGATAATGCTGACTCGCTTAACGCCTCGCTGCGCTAAAATGACAACCATTTCTTGAATGGTTTCGTATAGCTTTGCTTGGCAATAACTTCCATAATCTTCACCGGTCGAGGTGCTCAAGGCAAACCCATAGTCATATATTTTACGACCATTCCCTAATGGGATTATTTTGGCAGTGCCAACGCCACCACCACCTTCACCACCGGCAAAAGGATCGGTGATATAAATATGAAACTCAGCCCAAAGCAGATGTAAATAATAATAAAATTGGGCAATATCAATATCATTTAAAGAGGGATTTTCCTCTAGCGGTTTAATGGCCGCTTCTAACTCAGCAAGCGCCTGCTGAAGCAGTTCGTTATCAGCCAGGTTATTTTCGTTTGTTAGAAGTTCTGCCATATTAAACTGCACCCTTAAACATTGTTATTAACTTTACCGCCTACGTTAATACTTTAGACAGACGTGTTGCCACCATCTTTAGTATTAGATTTTCCACCGCCCAATTTATAAGAGCCTTTGACGCCCGCCTCTTTTCCTTGCTCTTTGAGATAACTGCCTGTCATCTTATTCATACTCTCACCCGCCGTTGAATGCGCACTGGTAAAGTCGCCTTTAACGGTGCTAAGAGCGCCACCCGCATCAGCGCCAAGCGCTTTCATGCCACCACCTAACCAGCGTAATAGTTCATCTGGTAATTGATGGATTAAGCCGAAGGTTTGGTTAATGATAGCGAGCACCAAGGACATATAGATAATCAGCGCAGCAATTAAGGACCATAAAACTCCAGCAATGCCTAAATTGCCAACGTTACTGACAACAGCCCACCCCCAAACAGTGCCAAATCCTTTATTAAGGAGCCACAAACCGATATGGGATAAAACAGCGCCTCCAAAGAAACCAAACACCATCAAAGTCGGCCGTAGAAACACGTTAGCTAACAGCATTACTGCATGCTCGGCTTTGCCTAGTATTTCATGGCCTTCCGGATGTGCAAGCCCGAGTGCTACTAATGGCGCGGCAATAATGGATTCTATCACAGAGGCAAACCACCCCAGCGCCGCGAAGGTGAATAAGATAAAGGGAACCAGAGGCACATAAAATGCCATGGTTGCACCAACGACAAACATGCCTATCATCAAGGCTGAAAAAGTGGGAACAAACCAAATTAAAAATGAAAGCATACCGAAGCCACCTGGATTGACACAGGAAAGCGCAGATATGCCTAGCGCAGCCCCGAATATTAAGCCAGCAACGGTAAACCATAAACCAGTCACCAGGTTAACCAACGCGCTGCCAATACCCGATACCGCAATAATTGGATCGGTATTTTCATCTTCCCCAGCAAACAAAGCTTGCAAGTTATAAATGATGGCATAAATCGGGCCATACAAAGGCCCTAAAATCAGCGCAATAAATTGTCCCCCAGCTCCGCCGCCAGTGGTACCGCCGAATTGTGGATTACCTGCTTTATAAAGCCCGCCCGCATCTATTTTATCTGCGGTTGCCGAACTAGAGATGTAATCGTCAACCGGATTACCACCCAAAAGATTGTCAGTGCCGTGGTTCGTTAACACACTGCCAGTACAACCATTACTGCCATTCACCTGGCAAAATAAGGTGTCTCTACTGCCTTGTATTAAGCTCCAGGCATCTTGTATGTTCAACCCGGCGGGAGGATATTGACTTCCTTGCTGAAACCTAGAGGTTGGCAAGTTTTTATCATCGCCATTGACATTATTATTTAACTGCGCCAGGTTAAAATATAAGGAGCCCAGCATAATCCAGCCCTTCTTAGCTGTCTCTGCAATAATACCGAGGGATGCCACTTGAAAAGCGTCATAACGTTGCGTGAAATACGGCAACATAATCCCTTTATAATCGGCCGCCGCGAGGATGAGCGAAATATTATTCGCTGAGACAATACTAGGCACCGGTGTAGGCGCCACACCCGCACTGTTTGGTGATGGCACTAAGGAATCGGCAAAGGTTTGCGCCAATGGTTGTAAATCCAAAATAACTTGCTGGATCGCGATGGATCGCATATCACCGGCACTGCTATCGGTGCCGCCATTCTGACTAGTGGGCGAATAATCGTTCCAGGTGACAGAACCGCATAACCCTTGGAACTGGGTACCGCCATAGCGCGCATCTGCCGAAGGAAAATCAATATAGGAAGTATTGCCGTTTTGATAAGGCGTGGAATTAGGCATGAACTTAATCGGCGGTTGCGCTTTATCCTTATTAGCAAGTCCAAGCACTGCATTATAAGCACCGTCCATGCAGGTCAGGGATTTAAGAACTCCACCCGCTACTTTCACCATGTCCGTACTGGGCGGAGGCGAAGATTGAATCAATACGCCTCCTTTGGCGATATATTCTAAGGCGGCTCCCATGACCTTATCAGCTGCCGCCACTCCAGAAACAACTACTCCCATCACAAAAATTTGAATAGCTGAATAACCGGTTGCTTTTGGAACCACTAAGGCTGTACTAGCTACCACGCGCAATGGAATCCAGATTGAACTCCATTTCCTGCCCATCACTTCGCCTTCATGCGCCGTGTTAATAGTAGACACTAAAAACACATAAGCGCCTACAATCGATAGTAAGAGTAAGGTGGCGTTATTAAATTCTCTAAACATGGCGCCCATAATTTGAGTGCCCGAGCCGTGTAAAACTCCGTCGACGACACCAAAAATATCCTGCAAATATTTGAAGGATAAGTCATTTAATCCGCCAGAATTGAGTTCATTAGCTAAATCAGCGTGCGCCAATCCTGGCAATAAAATAACGAGTAAAACTAAAAGTATGCGTTTCATTTTTTACCACCCATAAAGCCAGAATCCAGCCATTCACGGAGTGTACATCCTAATTTACGCTGCCTAATTTGAAAGAGCCAGAAATGATAGCGAAAAGAATAAGACAAAATCAGTATCGTTAATCCAAAGCACGCGACACCACCGGTTACTACACCTACCCAAAGCAAATAAAAGGTATACACTAAAAATACGATAGCGAGTAAGCTAAAAATAATAATTAAGCGTTTAAATTCCTTTTGCCGTTGCGCTAAATCAGCTTCCGTTAATTTCAAGCGTTCCATGGCTGCTTCGAAGGTTTCTGTGTTTTCAGTTGTTTTTGGAACAAAAAGACTTCTAATATTCCCTACGATTCCTCTGCCTCCTTCAGCTATTTGCTTATAGCCCATCCAGCTAGGAATATCGACAAAGGGTTTAACAATTTTTTTAATACCGGACAGTATTTTCATGGGTATATTCTTACATAAAATAGGGTTAAGAACGTATTACTTATTTGGTGTCTATTACTAGTTACTTTAAATGATTGTACGTATTATACTCATTCTATTGTACAAAAAGAACCAAATTAGGCTATTCTTAAGCGTAAGTATAGCAGTTTTTTTTGGTAATACCCTAGCAAGCCACTACTTTTTAAAAGGTAACTTATGCCAGATCTCAGCCCTCAAGCGGTAGCGCGTTTTTGGAAACAATATGAAGACCCTATGATCTATCGGGTAGTTACCTTCATGGAAAGTGTTGAAAAATGGACTTCCGATGGTGAACCGGCGCTTGAAAATGCTATTAACCAATTAGGCACAGAGTTAGATGATATTGGTAAAATTGATTTAGATGAATTAAGTCAACAGGAATTATTTATTCGGGTTGCCAACAATATCAGTACAGGCCGTGCGCTACGTTTATTGCAAGCGATTGATACGGTACATCCCGGCTCTGCTTCAAAATTATTAATGCATGCTGAAGAAATTAGTCAACGTCCGGATGATCCTCCTGGTTTATTTTTGCGACGCAATATTGTTTTTGAGCGCTTACGGTTACTCTCGCGAGTATTTTCAGCTGCCCGTTTCGCTTTAATTCTCAAAGCATTAGAAGGTGAAGATCATGCGTAATAGAATTAATAAATTAATTAAAATAATTTTATTTTTATCTATTGCCGTTTTTCCGTTAGCTATATTTGCAGCAGATGATCCACTCGCTGAATATCAACATATTATTGATGAAGCGAACAAAACACCTCCGCCCAGTAATGTTCTGAATGATGGCCAAGCAGCGCTAACGCCTTCGACGCCCTTTACCAAACCTATTGCGCCCAACACGCCGGATGCCGCTGGGTTGAGTCCCTTATCACCCGTATCACCTGTCGCGCCAATACAACAACCTGCTGAGCCAAAAACACCACCAGCATCACCACAAACCACTAACACCGACTCAACAACCAATGCGGGGCCACCGAATATTTTCGCACCGCCAAGCGGCAATTCGTCCCCTAGTCAAGGTAATTCAGTCATTCATTATTAGAAAACTAACAACCCTTTATTTTTAAGTAGGTGAACTTCATGAAAACACGCAAATTACTCTCCAGCCTATTTTATAGCATTTCAATGGGCATATATGCGCTTAGCATATCGACTGCACATGCTGAAACTACTCCTAGCACAAATGTTTCTTATGTAGATGACGCCACCCAATATTACAAAGTTAGTAATTGTTTGATTCCTACTAAAAATATAGACTGTTTAGCCAGTGGTTATGGTTTTAATTTTCGAACTTTATTATTTAAACCGGCTTATAAACAAGCTAATTCAATGCTGGCGGGTTCTGTTTTGCAGTCTATTTTAATTCCAACTTCATCCGCTGCTCTTTCCTATGATAGTGATGTTTCAAAAAGTATTTTGACGTTAATATCGAACACTGGCACTGTCGCTGATAATCTTTTAAAAAGCACGCCTGAAATATTCGCTGATGGCATCGTACTTTCGCCTACAATGAATCAAAATAAGTTGCCGATTAATATTCCATTTCTCTCATCGGCCATCAGTTCACTACAAAAACCTACTGAAGCCCAATCCCAAAGCGCCATTAATGCCCTGAGTTTTGATAGCTTAATTGCTCCCACTATTTATCGCGAGGTTAAAGTAGGCGAAGGTGACAATGAAACCGGTCAAGTCAATCAACCTTTGGTTGCCAATACTTTTATCCAATATGCAACAGGTTTGGCGAATCCCATGCGTACAGCTGATTTTACTTCGATGAAATTGCCGTCCGATCAAAGCAATCGCAATGCTTATCTTTATCAATTGCAGGAAAAACCAACTGTCAGAGATTATTTGACAGCGCTGCGCAATTATACGGCGCAATTATCGGTAGGCATTAGTAATTTCTATTATCTTTACAACGAACGCATGCCTATTAAAGACGCTCGTTTAGCAGATAAGGCTTCAGCCTTAGTAATCCCCCCCTCCAATCCCTTGCTGCCGCCTGCTCCAACGGGTGCCGTAAGCCCCTTAGAGATTGAAAAATATTTAGCGACTCGTCGCGTGAGTGATAGCGGGTGGTATACCGCCATGCAAAATGCCTTACCTTCGACTTTATTGCGCGAAACTCTATTTTTATTAGCGGAAATTCCGCCTATGTTATTTCAGTTGCACCTAGACTTAGAACGCATACTCGCTACCATGTCCGCCATGCAAATTCAACAAACTGGCGGAAGCCGTTTATTGCTTGAGCAGCAACGTGATGCGGTAGATAAAATATTGCAAAACCCTGAACAGACACAGTCGGAACTGAGTCAAACGGCCACACAAGCTCAACAACAAGCCAATCAAGAAGAAATGAAACAAGCGGCAGAAGCAGTGAAACAACAACAATAAAATTACCTTGGGGCCACCCAACAAAAGTGGCCCCAAGGTTTTCTAACTAGCGTAATCCTAGTTTTTTTAGTAAAGTTAATTGCTTTAGCCTTTAGGCAGTTTGCTGATAAAAACAAGCTGTTTATTCATATTGATAAGTCATCAAGTTTAGGAAACTCATGCTAACGACACTCATTCGTAAATTCGTAGGAAATCGCAACGAACGCATTATAAAGAAATTACTCAAATCGGTAGCTGAAATAAATGGGTTGGAACCTGCTTGGCAAGCGCTAACGGATGAACAATTATGCGCTAAAACGGCTGAATTTCGCCAACGTTTACAACAAGGCAACACACTCGATCGATTATTACCTGAAGCATTTGCGACCGTACGCGAAGCGAGCCGCCGCGTGCTAAACATGCGCCATTTCGATGTGCAGTTAATCGGAGGAATGGTTTTACATGCTGGCAAGATTGCTGAAATGCGCACCGGTGAAGGTAAAACCTTAGTTGCCACACTGCCTGCTTACTTAAATGCTTTATCTGGCGATGGCGTGCATATCATTACTGTGAATGATTATTTAGCAAAACGTGACGCCGAGTGGATGCGTCGTGTTTATGAATTCTTAGGATTAACCACTGGGGTTATTTTAAGTAATCTGTCTTCTGCCGAACGCCAAGCAGCTTATGCAGCAGACATTACTTACGGCACTAATAATGAATTTGGTTTTGATTATTTACGCGACAATATGGCCTTTAGTTTACAAGATAAAGTTCAACGTGTTTTAAATTTTGCGATTGTCGATGAAGTTGATTCTATTTTAATCGATGAAGCTCGCACTCCATTAATTATTTCTGGCGCTAGCGATGAAAGCTCTGAATTATACCTTCGCATTAATTCCTTTATTTCGCATTTAATTAAAGGCAGCAAAGAAAGTGCCGATGGCGATTTCTATTTAGATGAAAAAGCAAAACAAGCTTATTTAACCGAAGCGGGCCACCAACATATTGAAGAGTTATTAGTAAAAGAAGGCTTATTAACCGGTGATTCCAGCTTATACGAACCCGCTAATATTTTATTAATGCACCATATTTATGCTGCCTTACGTGCGCATTCTTTATTTCACCGCGATATCGATTATATTGTGCAAAATAATCAAGTCGTTATTGTTGATGAACATACCGGACGCATTTTACCGGGGCGCCGCTGGTCAGATGGTTTGCATCAAGCTGCAGAAGCCAAAGAAGGCGTTCCTATTCAAAGCGAAAATCAAACCTTAGCCTCTATCACTTTCCAAAATTATTTTCGCCTCTATCATAAATTAGCAGGCATGACAGGAACCGCCGACACAGAGGCTTATGAGTTTCAACAGATTTATGGCTTAGAAGTGGTAGTTATCCCCACGAATAAACCTATTCGACGCAACGATTTACCCGATCAAATATATTCCACCCAAGCAGGTAAATTTAAAGCGATCATTAACGATATTAGGGATTGCCGTTCGCGGAACCAACCGGTATTGGTCGGGACAGCTTCTATCGAAACCTCCGAATATTTATCTAATTTACTCACGCAAGCAGATATTTCGCATCAAGTATTAAATGCTAAATTCCATGAACAAGAAGCGCAAATTATTGCAGAAGCAGGTCGCCCTGGTTCAGTGACGATCGCTACCAACATGGCAGGCCGAGGTACTGATATTGTATTAGGCGGTAATTTAGAGGCAGAATTAACGGCCTTACCAGCCGATGCCAGCGCAACAGATATTGCTCGCTTAAAACAAGATTGGCAACAACGTCATGACATCGTTATCATTGCGGGTGGTTTACATATTATCGGCAGTGAACGACACGAATCTCGCCGCATTGATAATCAGCTACGCGGACGCTCAGGCCGTCAGGGCGATCCCGGCTCTTCTCGTTTTTATTTATCTTTGCAGGATAATTTAGTACGTATTTTTGCTTCCGAACGCTTAACCAATTATATGCAAAAACAAATGCAAGAAGATGAAGCGATTGAACACACGCTGGTTAGTAAATCCATTGAAAATGCGCAACGCAAAGTTGAAAGTCGCAACTTTGATATTCGCAAACAATTATTAGAATTTGATGACGTTGCCAATGAACAACGTAAAATTATTTACGAACAACGCAATGAATTATTAGCCGCTGATGATATTTCTGAAACCATTAATATTATTCGCGAAGATGTCCTTAACAACACTATCAGCCTGTATATTCCTTCGCATAGTTTAGAAGAGCAATGGAATGTAGCTGCTTTGGAAGAATGTTTAGCACAAGATTTCAGCCTTGTTTTACCGTTACAACAATGGCTAGCCGCCGATGATTCCTTACACGAAGATTCTTTACGGCAGCGTATTTTAAATGAAATGTTAGCTGCTTATACCCAAAAAGAACAATTAGCAGGCAGTGAAGTTTTGCGCCAAATTGAAAAATCGATCATGTTGCAAACGTTAGATGCTTTATGGAAGGAACATTTAGCCGCCATGGATCATTTAAGGCAAGGAATTCATTTACGTGGTTATGCTCAAAAAAATCCTAAGCAAGAATATAAACGCGAATCTTTTGAATTATTTTCTAATATGCTTGAACATTTAAAACATCAAACCTTAAGCTTTTTAAGTAAACTAAAGATTCAAGCAGCTGAAGACGTTGCCGTTGTGGAAGAGCAACGCCGCAATCAAATGCCGCATCATTTAGAGTTTCAACATGCCCCGGTAGGCGATGCTTTACAAACTGACGAATCCCCTTTACTTGAACAAGAACAAAATCCTGTTCAACAAGCTGCAACAGACTCTCAACCTTATGTCCGTGCTACCCCTAAAGTAGGACGCAATGAACTTTGCCCTTGTGGCTCTGGGAAAAAATATAAACAATGTCACGGCCAACTCAGTTAATTCCAGTTGTCGCTGGCATAATTATTAACGCGCAGCTAGAAATACTAGTTGCGCAGCGTCCAGCCTATGTATCGCACCCTGGTTTCTGGGAATTTCCTGGCGGGAAAATCGAGCCTTTCGAAACCCCGCAGCAAGCGTTAATTCGCGAATTTCAAGAAGAAATTGGCATTCACATTATGAATGCCATCCCTTTCATGAAAGTGGAATATGCCTATCCTAACCGCATAATTGCCTTAGATGTTTGGCAAATTGAAAAATATAAAGGCAACCCTTATGGCGCCGAAGGACAATTAGTGCAATGGATTACTCTCGACACCTTACCCACCCTCACCTTTCCAGCAGCAAATAATAAAATCGTAGAAGCGATCTTAGTTAAATATAATATATTGTGATTAAGCGTTCAGATAATTAAGGATGTGGTGTTATAGCGATAATTATTATTTCATGCTTACTGGGGCCATAAAGCCAGAATATACGATACGCAGCAGGCGTATTATTTTCGGCATAAGCTTCAAATATCTCTTGACCATCAGGCCCCGACAAAGCCGTATATTTATGGGTATTCAATCCTGGATGACGTGGATTGGATTCCAAATACCCTAACGCTTTTCTAACAGCTTTAAGACGTTTGGAAAGATTGGGTTTGTTTTCAAGTTCCACCAAATCTGCATCCGCCTGTTCTGTAAAAAGCAATTTAAACATATTTTTTAATCAAGCTCATCATCTTTATATTTAGCAAAACTGCCTCGCTTTTTCAGGCGTCCTGATGCTGCATCATCTAACCCTTGTTTAACCTGGTTTAAAGCAGTTTTATTTTTAAATAGCCACTGCTCTCTTGCCGGCACTTCCACAAAAGGTTCGAGTATAATGCGATTTTTTTCATCCCGACTAATAGCAAAACTACTAATTCCTTCCGCTAAATTTCCCAATGTAATACGCCCCTTAGAGTCAGGCCTGACAGTTTTTACTGCTCGCGCTACCATTATATTTCCCCTCTGTTATATAAAATTAAGTATAGCGCAAAAGTGGGAAACCGACAATGTGGGTTATAGCATCATTAAAAGAATGCAACCCTGTTATATAAACAAATCCATGCGACCAGCTATGAAGTATTTTATTAAAACACACAAGTAGTTAATTGAAACTTAACATCTTCTTTTATTTGAAATGCTCGCTCAATTAAATTTAATTGATAAAAACGAATAGAAATACCATGACGACCTACACTAGTTTCTGGATAGACGATATGAGTGGTTGGTACTGCTACGCGAATTAATTGGCACGGTAAATTGGCATCTAATGAACTTTGAAAAAATCCTGCGGTAGCAATATGCCATTGCGGCGTATTACTTTGCCTGATTAATCTCAAACTAATATTCACTGCTGCGTGAATGAATTTCAACCTATTTAACCAATGTGTTAATTGTGAAATACGTTCTGCAGCCGGCAAGTGGATCCAATAATGATAAGAAGGCGCGTCAAAACTACACGCACCGCTTGGGCTAGTAATATGCTGGCGAACGCTAATTAAAAAATCATTATCCCGCAAATCTTGTGCAATCCTGCCTTGCATATTATGCAGGTGATGAACCGTCGTTTCTAATTCATGTAAAATTGCATTCAATCTGGTTTTATCAATAGCGGGCGTCTCAGCAAAACGCTGTAATTGTGTAACATAACGCCCTAATTCTTTTACTAACTTCGTTTTCAAATCGGGCCTGTCTAATAAATTGAGAATTTCTATTAAAGCCGCCAGTGCCGAACGGCTTTCTAATGCATGCGTCCCATTTAACCAATGCTGCAACTGTATAAACAAATGCTCCAAACGTAAACAAACCCTTACATGTTCATTCAGTGGTTGTTCATATATAACAAAATTCATGATTATCCTAAGTTAATAACTATTAAGTGTTTATTTGAAATGAAGTAAATACTTCATTGAGTTGTTGTGAAACCCGTTCGTCATGGCCTCTGCAGAACTCATACCATAAAAACGCTTATAACTCTTATTATTTTTCGGCACAAATATGGCCACCTAATCCATGCACAGCATCAGCGCACTCAATTATAGCTGATAACTGTGGATAACCCACCCCTGTTTTTAACCTGGTAGTGCAAACTGAACCAGGACCAATACCTACTTTTACAATTCCTGGTTAGCCGACAGGTTAGCGTATCCTACCAACAAATTAAAGCGGCTACCCTTGAAAAAAGCACAAAGAATCTCCATAGTTAAAGCAATGTCATTCTTGCATGCCAGTGTGCCAGTGTGAGCGACAAGATTTTTAGTACTATTCATTTCAATTAAAGGGGAGCCATCTTTTGGAGCAATTTCACGGTACTACCATACTATCCGTTAGGCGCAATGGCAAAGTTGCCATTGGCGGCGATGGCCAGGTCACCTTCGGCCATACTGTTATGAAAAGCAACGCACGCAAAGTCCGCCGTCTCTACCAAGAAAAAATGATTGCCGGCTTTGCTGGCAGTACAGCCGATGCATTCACCTTATTTGAACGCTTCGAAGCGAAGCTAGAAAAGCACCAAGGTAACCTTACACGCGCCGCTGTTGAGTTAGCCAAAGACTGGCGCATGGATCGCATGCTACGCCGCCTGGAAGCGTTATTAGCGGTAGCGGATCAACGCACCTCTTTAATTATCACCGGAAATGGAGATGTAGTTGAACCCGAGCAAGGCTTAATCGCCATCGGTTCAGGTGGGCCTTATGCTCAATCTGCCGCACGCGCTCTATTAGAAAACACACAATTATCAGCGCGAGAAATTGTAGAAAAAGGCTTAATTATCGCCGCTGATATTTGTATCTATACCAACCATAATCGTGTTATCGAAGAAATCAGCAGCGAGGTTTAATTTTTTATCATGTCAACAGCAACTAATTTAACACCGAGAGAAATAGTCGATAAATTAAATTTACACATCATCGGCCAAGAGCAAGCTAAAAAAGCCGTTGCTAATGCAATTCGCAATCGTTGGCGCCGCATGCAATTACCTGAAGAATTGCGCAACGAAGTAACACCCAAAAATATTTTAATGATTGGCCCCACCGGTGTTGGTAAAACTGAAATCGCCCGCCGCGTAGCCAAACTTTACAATGCGCCTTTTATCAAAGTAGAAGCAACCAAGTACACTGAAGTGGGTTATGTAGGCCGCGATGTAGATTCTATTATTCGCGATTTAGTTGACATCGCCTTCAAACAAATTCGCCAAGAAGAACTCATTAAACACAGCAATAAAGCAGAAGAAGCCGCCGAAGAACGCATTTTAGATGCATTATTACCTCCGCCAGCCCACCCTGCCAATGAGCAAACTGACGAAGAAACTTTAAGTAAAAAAGAAGCCTCCATTACTCGTCAAGTATTTCGCAAGCGCCTACGCGAAGGACAACTTGATGATAAAGAAATTGATATTGATTTAGCAGCAGCTGCCGTTGGCGTTGAAATCATGGGCCCTCCTGGCATGGAAGAAATGACCAGTCAATTGCAAAACATGTTCCAAAATCTGGGCACCGAACGCACACGCAGCCGCCGCTTAAAAGTCACCGAAGCAATAAAAATTGTGCGCGAAGAAGAAGCCGCTAAATTATTAAATGAAGAAGATTTAAAAGTACAAGCCGTTGAAAGTGTTGAACAAAATGGCATTGTATTTATTGATGAACTCGATAAAGTTTGTCGTCGTGGAGAACATTCCAGTGGCGCTGACGTATCACGCGAAGGCGTTCAGCGTGATTTATTACCCTTAATTGAAGGCAGCACTGTTTCAACGAAATATGGCATGGTTCGAACTGATCATGTTTTATTTGTTGCATCTGGCGCTTTTCATTTAGCGAAACCTTCTGATTTAATTCCCGAATTGCAAGGGCGCTTGCCCGTGCGAGTAGAATTAAACGCCTTAACTGCGCATGATTTCGAGCGTATTTTAACAGAACCCAACGCCTCATTAACCGAACAATATATTGCTTTAATGGCAACAGAAAATGTGGCACTGCAATTTGCTGATAGCAGCATCAAACGCATCGCAGAAATTGCCTGGCAAGTAAATGAAAACACAGAAAATATTGGCGCGCGTCGTTTACATACCGTACTTGAACGTTTATTAGAAGATATTTCATTTGAAGCGACCGACCGAAACGGCGAAAAAATTATTATCGATGCCGATTACGTCGATAGACATTTAAAAGAATTAGCAAAAGACGAAGATTTAAGTCATTTTATTTTATAAGTGATTTAGCAGAGATAAAAAATATCGTCATTCCCCGCTTATGCGTATTAGGCGTCAACTTAAGCGGTTGCAGATACTGTCAAGAATGAGGATAGGTTGAGTTGCACGC
>CAIUAS010000134.1 GCA_903897205.1 uncultured Gammaproteobacteria bacterium | reverse complement strand
GGAGAACTTTTGCAACCCTGGTTGGTGGGTAAAAACTGCACTTTGAGTTATAATAGCCAAGCAGTGTATTATACTGTGCAACGAATGTTTTCAAATGCCTGTTTAGTAGTAGGGAAGGGCGCTAATCACGAGGCGCTGCTTGAAAAAGGAGATATATTTCAGATAACAGCGTGGGTGGAGCAACTCCACAAACCTATAGTCATTTTGCAGACAACTTATGCAAAACCATTTGGAGATAGTTGTACTAATCCTATTAGTGAAGTAAAACCTGGTCGATTATCGTGGCGCGAGGTCTATGAATTAACCTCATAGATTACTATTGAGCTCAATTTTAGGAAGAAAGGATATGTTAAGTTTAAAAAATAAAACCATATTTATAACGGGTGGCAGCAGAGGCATTGGAAAAGAAATCGCTTTACGTTGTGCCGAAGAGGGCGCCAATATTATTATTGCTGCAAAAACCGCTGAACCTCATCCGAAATTAGTCGGTACTATTTATACTGCTGCTGAAGAAATTGAAAAAGTAGGTGGGCGTGCCCTGCCAATTATGTTGGATATTCGTGATGAAGAAGCAGTGCAAGCTGCCGTTAAACAAGCCGCCGATCATTTTGGTGGTATTGACGTTCTTATCAATAATGCGAGTGCAATTAATTTAACGCCGACGATGCAAACGCCCATGAAGCGATTTGATTTAATGATGGGAGTTAATGTCCGTGGGACCTTTGCCTGTGGGCAAGCTTGTATTCCTTATTTGGCTAAAGCAGAAAATCCTCATATTTTAACTTTGTCACCACCGCTTAATATAAAAGCAAAATGGTTTAAAAAACATTTAGCCTATACGATGTCAAAATATGGAATGAGTATGTGTACTTTGGGTTGGGCAGAGGAATTAAAAGCGCAAGGTATAGCGGTAAATTCACTATGGCCAAAAACAACCATTGCAACCGCTGCAATAGAATTTAATTTTCCAGCGGAAATTCTGCAAGCAAGTCGTAAACCCCGCATTATGGCGGATGCAGCTTACGTTATTTTAACGAGCCCTAGTAAAATAACGACAGGAAACTTTTTTATTGATGAAGAAGTTTTAAAGTTGCATGGCATCAATGATTTTACTCAATATGCTTTAAATCCATCAGCGCCTTTATTTACGGATTTATTTTTAGAAAGTTAATCTTCTTATAGATTCATCATTTATATACGGAAAATAATATGGTTTTATTTATACTACAATTATTGCTGGTTATCGCATTTCTAGGTGGTGTTGCTGCATGGCGACCACCCATGCCTATTTGGGCAACTGGTTTTGCTATTTTATTATTTATATTAACCATAGTTACCACGCCGCCATGGTCGTTTTTAATTCTATGTTGGTTAGGTTTAATTGCGACAACTATTTGTTTTGGTCATCCTAAAATACGCAAAGAAATTATAACGAAGCCTATTCTTTATCGCTTACGAAAAGTATTGCCGCCTATGAGCGAAACTGAACGTATTGCATTAGAAGCAGGGGATGTGTGGTGGGAAGCCGATTTATTTCAAGGCAGGCCTGACTGGCAAAAATTGATGAACACGCAATTGCCTGGATTAAGTGCTGAGGAGCAAACTTTTATTAATAACCAGGTGGAAGTTTTATGCAGCCTGTTGAATGATTGGGAAATCACCCATGAGCATCATGATTTACCTGCCGAAGTATGGAATTATTTAAAACAAGAGCGTTTTTTTGGTTTAGTTATTGCAAAAGAGTATGGCGGTTTAGGGTTTTCTGCTATTGCGCATTCTACTGTCGTTACAAAAATAGCGAGTCGTTCTATTAGCGCTGCCGTTACTACTATGGTTCCCAACTCATTGGGGCCGGGTGAACTATTGGCTCACTACGGAACGGCAGAACAGAAACAATATTATTTACCAAGACTTGCGCGTGGCGAAGAAATCCCTTGTTTTGGTTTAACCGCCACTGAAGCTGGCAGCGATGCAGCTGCTTTACCTGACAACGGTATTATTTGTAAAGGGATGCACGAGGGTAAAGAAATTATTGGAATTAAGCTTAATTTTGATAAACGTTATATAACACTTGCACCCGTAGCAACGGTTGTTGGCATAGCTTTCAAACTTTATGATCCTGAGCATTTATTAGGCGCTAAAGAAGAAATTGGAATTACATTATGTTTAATACCCGCTAAGCATCCTGGCATTGAGATAGGCAATCGTCATTTACCCGTAGATGCCGCTTTTATGAATGGTACTGTGCGCGGTAAGGATGTATTTATTCCTATCGATTGGATTATTGGTGGCACCGCCATGGCAGGCCAGGGTTGGCATATGTTAATGGAGTCTTTGTCTATAGGTCGAAGCATTTCACTGCCAGCGTTGAGTTTAGGTATAAGTCAATTGGCATATCGTACTACGGGCGCTTATGCTTATTTACGTAAGCAATTTAAATTGCCTATTGGAAAATTTGAAGGGATAGAAGAAGGATTAGCTAATATAGCAGGTTATACCTACATGCTAGAGTCGATTCGCCGCTTGACGGCGGCAGCAGTAGATTCAGGCATTAAACCTTCGCTGGCTTCTGCTATTGCAAAATACCATATGACAGAAATGGCGCGTAAAGTAATGGATAACGCAATGGATATTCATGCGGGGCGTGCAGTGCAATATGGTCCACGAAATTATTTAGGCTTACCACACCAAGCAATGCCAGTGAGCATTACAGTTGAAGGCGCTAATATATTAACGCGTAATTTAATTATATTTGGCCAAGGAGCGATGCGTTGTCATAAATTTGTGCGCGAAGAAATGACCTTGGTCAATGAAGCAAATACGGAAGAAGGCTTCGCTAAATTCGATCAAGTGTTATTAAATCACGTTGGTTTTACGGTTAGTAATTTTCTGCTTACCTTGGCAATGGGATTAGGTGGCGTACATTTAGTTCAAGTGCCTGCAAAGGGAAAATTGGCGGGGTTATATCGACAGTTAACTCGTATGAGTACCGCCTTGGCATTTACAGCAGACGTAGCAATGCTAATGTTAGGTGGTGCTTTAAAGCGTAAGGAACGCCTGTCAGCTCGTTTGGGTGATGTATTAAGTAATCTGTATATTGCTGCAAGTGTTATAAAATATTATCAGGATCAGGGTAAATCGGCAGAGGATTTATTGCATGTTGAATGGGCGGTACATACTTGTTTAGTAAATATTCAAAAGGCTTTTAATGATTTTTTTGCTAACTTTCCTCATAAATGGATAGGCTATTTGTTGCGTTTCATCGTATTTCCTCTGGGGTGTTCTTATCGCGGGCCCAGCGATTTATTAAGTCAGCAATTGGCACAAAAAATGCAGACAGCATCGGCATTTCGTGATCGAATTACTCAATATAGTTATGTGGGCAAACAATCTGATGATGCAGTGGGAAGAGTTGAACAGGCATTTATTAAAGTGTTAGCTGCTGAGCCAATTGAGAAAAAATTGCAAGAAGCTATTCGTGCCGGAACGGTAGTTGATGCGGATACCTTGGATGAGCGTTTAGCAAATGCTTTAAAAGTTGAGTTTTTAACCCAAGAAGAAACGCAGCAGCTAAGGGAGGCTGAAAATGCTAGAATCGATGCGATTATGGTGGACGAGTTCGAACCAAATTATTTTCGCAGTTAATAAAATACTCCAGCGGCTTGCAACGGAGTATTTTTTCAAACGAAGAATAACAAAAGAAATTAGGAATTATTTTAAGAGGAATGCGTTATGACTAACAAAGAATCTACGTTTGCAAGACCTGTTTATATCGTGGATGGACTACGTAGCCCCATGCTAAAAGCAAGAGGAAGGCCAGGGCCTTTTTCAGCTTCTGATTTAGCTTTGCAAGTTTGTCGAGCTCTGTTAGCTAAACTTCCATTTTCACCAGAACAGATTGAGGAAGTCATCACGGGTTGCATGATGCCCAGTCCTGATGAAGCCAATATCAGCAGGGTTATTGCATTACGCGCAGGTTGTGGCAAGTCTGTGCCCGCTTTTACTGTGCAGCGCAATTGTGCATCGGGATTGCAAGCATTGGATAATGCTGCGCAAGATATTGCTATGGGGCGTTATGATTTAATTATGGCAGGTGGCGCTGAGGCAATGAGTCATGCACCGCTGCTTTATAATCGTCGTATGGTTGAGTGGTTTGCAGCTTTAAATAGCGCGAAAACCTTGGGAGCAAAATTAGCTGTTTTTGCAAAATTAAGTCCAGTAAATGTACTAGCGCCCGTTATTGCATTATTGCGCGGTTTAAGTGATCCCATCGCCGGTTTATCAATGGGGCAAACCGCAGAGAAAGTTGCCTATCGCTTTAATATTTCACGCGAACAAATGGATGCCTTTGCTTTAGAAAGCCATAAGCAGCTTGCAAATGCGATTGATAATGGCTATTTAGCTAATGAAATTACAGCGCTTTATGATACGGCTGGTAAAGTATATACAAGTGATGATGGTTTAAGGCGTGAAACCACCATGGAAAAATTAGCTGAATTAAAGCCATTTTTTGATAAGCCCTTTGGTTTGGTAACTGCCGGAAATAGTTCACAAGTAACCGATGGCGCGGCCTTTTTAATTTTAGCAAGTGCAGATGCTGTGAAACGCTATAATTTGCCCGTGTTGGGTAAAGTGGTGGATGTTGCTTGGGCTGCTTTAGATCCAGCGGAAATGGGTTTAGGGCCTGCTTATGTAGGAGCAAAAATATTAAAACAAAATCAATTATCCCTAAATGATATTGATTATTGGGAAATTAATGAAGCATTTGCTGCGCAAGTATTAGGGTGTGTAGCTGCATGGGAAGATGCAGATTATTGTCGCCAGCATTTTGGTTGGGACACTCCAGTGGGTAAATTAGATATGAGCCGATTAAATGTTGATGGTGGTGCGGTAGCGATAGGTCATCCCGTAGGAGCAAGTGGTGCTCGTGTTACATTGCATTTATTAAATGTACTTAAACGAAAAAATGCCAAGCGTGGCGTTGCTACTTTATGTATCGGCGGAGGCCAAGGTGGTGCAATGCTAGTTGAAAATGTAGAAGGAGTTGAATAATGAATCAGTTAATACAATACCAAAATTGGCAGGTTAAAACGGATGGCGACAATATTGTTTGGCTTTATTTTGATCGCGCGGGCCGTTCTACTAATTCTATCAGCCCAGCTGTATTAGATGAGTTGGAGCAAATTTTAGAAGAAATCTCTAACGATAATTCTGTACGTGCCATTATTTTTGCTTCAGCGAAAACAACCGGATTTATTGCGGGCGCAGATGTGGAGCAATTTACTCAATTTAAATCCAAAGAAGAAGCCATGGTCTTTATTAATAAAGGCCAAGATTTATTTAAAAAAATAGCTGCATTTAAAATACCGACCATTGCTATGATAAAAGGCTTTTGTTTAGGTGGCGGCATGGAGTTAGCATTAGCTTGCCGTTATCGCGTAGCAGAAGATGGCGCAAAAACAAAATTAGGATTACCAGAAATTTTATTAGGAATTCATCCTGGTTGGGGTGGGTGTGTACGTTTGCCACGCTTGATCGGTGCGCCACAAGCAATGAATTTAATCTTAACGGGCCGTACAGTATCTGCTAAGGCTGCAGCTAAATTGGGTTTTGTCGATGCGGCCGTACCAGAACGTCATTTAATGCGCGCCGCGCGGTATTATGCCTTAAAAGCACCAGCGCCTCATAAGACAACTTTTTTACAGCAACTCACTAATCATTCCTTCATACGCTCAATGCTAGCTAAAAAAATGCGGGCGGAAGTTCAAAAGAAAGCCTTGCCGGAATATTATCCTGCACCTTATGCAGTGATTGATTTATGGGAGAAAAATGGCATAGAAGAGCGTGCGTTAGCATTAGAAGCAGAATCGCTTGGTAATATTGCTTTAAGCGAAACGGCACGTAATTTAGTTCGAATATTTTTCTTGCAAGATCGTTTAAAAAGCTTAGGCAAGCAAGTTAAATTTTCGGCAAAACATGTCCATGTGGTTGGCGCTGGCACAATGGGTGGCGATATTGCGGCATGGTGTGCACTCCGTGGAATAACTGTGACTTTGCAAGATAGAGAGCCTAAATTTATTGCGCCTGCTATCAAGCGTGCAGCAGATTTATATAAAAAGAAATTAAAAGAACCTCGTTTAGTTCAAGCGGCTTTAGATCGTTTGATGCCTGATCCTAACGGCACAGGTATTGGTAAAGCAGATATTATCATTGAGGCTATTTTTGAAAACTTAGAAGCTAAACAAGCTTTATTTAAAGATTTAGAGCAAAAATGCAAGCCAACTGCAGTGTTAGCCACCAATACTTCTAGCATTCCTTTGGATGAAATTAATGCAGTACTGCAAAATCCTGGTCGCTTAGTAGGCGTCCATTTCTTTAACCCTGTCGCTATGATGCAATTAGTAGAAGTGGTGCAAGGACAAGTTAGTTCATCAGAGTTTCTTGATAAAGCAACTGCATTTGTGCGTCAAATTGATCGATTACCCTTACCTGTAAAAAGTCATCCGGGATTTTTGGTTAATCGCGTATTAATGCCTTATTTAATGGAGGCAATGACTTTATTAGAAGAAGGAGTGCCGGCCTCTGTTATTGATCAGGCTGCTATAAAGTTTGGCATGCCTATGGGGCCGATAGAATTAGCTGATACTGTTGGCTTAGATGTGTGTTTTGCGGTAGCGAAAAATCTAGGCAATTATTTTGGTGGTGCAGTGCCTGTTCGATTAGAGAAAATGGTAAATGATAAAATTTTGGGTAAAAAAACGGGGAAAGGATTTTACACCTATCAAAATGGTAAACTCGTTAAAGACAAACCGCTTAATTATCACCCATCGCCAGATATTGCTGATCGCATGATATTGCGTATGTTAAATGAATCGGCAGCTTGTTTGCGTGAACAAGTGATTGCAGACGCTGATTTATTAGACGCAGGAATGATTTTTGGTACAGGTTTTGCGCCTTTTCGTGGCGGCCCAATGCATTATGCGCAGGCAAAAGAGATTGATATGATCGTTACTCGCTTAAGGGAATTTTCAGAAAAATATGGCGAACGGTTTAAACCAGATGCGCAGTGGGAAAAATTATGAAAAAGACGCATTCATTAAATCAATTGCCAATTGATAAACAGCCAACGCTGCGAGTTACCACGCGTCCAAATGATGCCAATAAATCCGGTGATATTTTTGGTGGATGGTTAATGTCGCAAATTGATATTGCTGGCGCTATTGCGGCAGCTGAAAGAGCGAAAGGCGCCGTGGTGACCGTGGCGGTTAAAGAACTACAATTTATACGCCCATTATTTGTTTATGATTTAGTGAGTTTTTATGCAGAGGTAACAGCTACAGGTAAAACATCCATCACTATATCCGTTGAGGTTTATGCGCAACGTTATTTAAGCGGTGATGGTATGATGGAAAAAATTTCAGAGGCTACGTTAGTTTACGTAGCCGTCTCAGCTCCTGGTATACCGCGTGAAGTACCGCCACTGCTTGCGACTTTTTTGGTAGGACCTTAAATCTCTGCCCTGCATAAAACAGGGCAGAAGACAATTTTAGCTTTTCTCAGTTTCCGCTCTGATGAAGTCAGGCAGGGTAATGTTGAGCTCTAAAATAGAACAGTTACCTGAACGTTCTAGCTCAACCTTAACTTGATCTTGATCAATATCAACATATTTAGCAATCACTTGAACAAGTTCACGTTGAAGCATTGGTAAATAATCAGGGCCATCGCTGGTTGAGCGTTCATGAGAGACAATAATCTGTAAGCGTTCTTTGGCAACCGATGCAGTGTTTTTAGGTTTAATACCGAATATACGATTTAATAAACTCATGCACTTACTCCTTCCTTACTGCCAAACAAGCGTTTCAAAAAGCCTTTTTTCTCCGGTTTAATAAAGCGATGGGGCAAATCCTCGCCTAAGAAGCGTCCAACCGCATCCACATAGGCTTGGCAAGCATCGCTTTCGCCATCTAACGTAACGGGCACGCCCGAGTTAGAAGCGCGCAGTACTGCTTGAGATTCAGGGATGACGCCCAATAAAGGAATTGCTAAGATTTCTAGCACGTCATCTACGCTTAACATATCCCCGCGCTCAACACGATTAATAGAATAACGGGTAAGGAGTAAATGTTCTTTGATAGAGTCAAGTTTTTGCTCGGAACGGCGAGATTTGCTCGCTAAAATACCTAACATGCGATCGGAATCTCGCACGGATGAAACTTCAGGATTAGTTACAACAATGGCATGATCCGCAAAATACATTGCTAGATGCGCGCCACGTTCGATACCGGCAGGGGAATCGCAAACAATATAATCAAAATCTGTATGTAATTCATCTAATACCTTTTCAACGCCCTCTAAAGTTAGCGCATCTTTATCGCGGGTTTGTGAAGCGGGCAGAATGAAGAGATTATCGATACGTTTATCTTTGATAAGCGCTTGCTTTAAGTTCGCTTCACCTTTGATTACGTTGATAAAATCGTAGACGACGCGACGCTCACAGCCCATGATAAGATCAAGGTTACGAAGTCCGATATCGAAATCAATCACAGCAGTTTTAAAACCGCGCAAAGCAAGGCCGGCAGCGAAAGCTGCGCTAGTGGTTGTTTTGCCAACACCACCTTTGCCTGAAGTGATTACAATAATTTTGGCCAAGTGACTTACCTCATGAAATTTAAAGAAGAGTTTAAGGGGTTAAATTTTGCGACTATACTACTGCTTTTTATGTTAGAGGGGAAGCGCTTTTATAAGCGTATTTACTGAATAAATAGCGTGCTAATTAAATAAATTTATTATTACCTTGACCGATTGAAGGATATTTAAGTTTAGCAATGGATAATTTCTGAAATTTAAGTAAGCGTTATCTTAAAGCTGGCTAGACCATAAAACTTAGCTAACGATGTAGGCGTTAAAATGAAACCTATGTTAAAATAAAGCAAAAATATTATGCTGTTTTAAGTATTTATCGCGCCGGAATATACTAATTCCGCTGAGGTTTTGCGTTTTGTTTTAAAACTTAAGGTAGCCTTGATAGAGCGCAGCGAAATCAAGGCTACGAATTCAAATAAACGCAAAATCTCAACAGGATTTGGTATATATCTAACATGAATATTAAAGTTTTATTTAATTATGGAATCTTTAACAATTATTTAATTGTTTTGCATAGATAGGAATTATCCAGTGGAAAAGGTTTTAGCATTTACTTCAGAAGGTATTGGGGATTTTCTATCAAAGCTTGCAGAACAAAGCGATAGTGTCTATTGGTTGTGTAGCCCAGATTTCCAGCGAATGATTTATATTAGCCCTGCCTATGAAAAAATATGGGGGCGATCGCGTGAGCATTTATATACTTCAGCTAAGGATTGGTTCGCATACTTACATCCGGATGATGTAAAAAAAGAATATCATCCTATTTTAGCCATGGCTGAACAGGTTGCACGTTTAGGTGCGGCAGCACGTTATAATGAGAGCTATCGAATTATTCGTCCCGATGGTGAAATCCGCTGGATATTGGAGCGTGGTTTTCCGGTTTACAATGAGGAAGGCATATTTTGTGGTATCACCGGTTTAGCTGTTGATATCTCTCGTGAAAAAGTTGCAGAAGCGATGATGAAGGAAGCTAAAGAGCGTGCAGAAGCAGCTAATTTAGCGAAGTCTGAATTTTTAGCCATGATTAGCCATGAATTACGCATTCCACTAACAGGCATAATTGGAATGGCACAATTATTATCGGTAGATTGTTTATTGCCAGCTCAGCGGGATCAAGTGGAAGACATCATAAAAGCTAGCGACCACTTATTATCATTAGTTAGCGATTTACTAGATTTAACGCGCTTAGAAGCGGGCAAAATTGAATTACAGCCTGCGCCCGTTGATTTACGCCGCTTGATTGAAGATATTACGAATATTTTAATTTTTCAGGCGAAAGTAAAAGGTTTGGAGCTGCTCGTTGATTATCAAGGAGATGTACCAAGTCAAATAATTGGAGATGCTCGGGCATTACGTCAAATTCTGCTTAACCTTCTGGGCAATGCACTTAAGTTTACTGAGCAAGGTTATATTGTAATTGCAGTTAAAGCACTCCGGCAGTCGTCCGCTCAAGTTTTGCTGGAAATATCTGTAAAAGACACCGGCATTGGCATAGCTGGCGATAAACTTAGAATGATTTTTGATCGATTCAAGCAGGTAGATTCTTCTTATTCCCGTCGCTATGGCGGTTTAGGAATGGGATTAACCTTAAGTAAAGCATATGTTGAATTAATGGGTGGACATATGGAAGTCGATAGCCAGCTTGCGCAAGGCTCAACTTTTATATGCACGGTGCCTTTTAATTTACAAACGAATGTCGGTGAAATTTCCACGTGGGAACATTATAAATCACGAG
>CAIUAS010000133.1 GCA_903897205.1 uncultured Gammaproteobacteria bacterium | reverse complement strand
TGTTTTAGAGGCCGGCTGCGCACAATTGCTATCAATAACGTACGAAAAAACGTTATTGGATGAAGAAAGTTGATTTTAAGCCTGTCATTAGGGGCTATCTTTTTGATTAAAAATATAATAATGGCATTGTCATAAAGCTGTCATATAACATTAATATCCTTGTAGCCTTACGATTGTATATTCGTATTCACAATAACCAACATGAGATTTCATAATGAAAATATCGTTTAAAACTAAATCGTTGATCGCAGCAATGGGTTTTGCTACAACAGCAATGTTCAGTATGACGGCAACAGCAGTACAAACCGTTGATGCTGGCGTACCTGCTTATCAAAAAGTAAATGGAATTTCTGGTAATTTGTCGAGTGTTGGTTCTGATACCTTAGCAAATTTAATGACGTTATGGGCTGAAGAGTTTAACCGTGAATACCCTAACGTTAATATCCAAATTCAAGCGGCAGGTTCTTCTACTGCGCCACCAGCTTTAACAGAAGGCACTTCAAACATCGGTCCTATGAGCCGTGAAATGAAAGATGACGAATTAGTCGCTTTCGAAGATAAATATGGTTACAAGCCAACCGCTATTCCAGTTGCGATTGATGCCTTGGCGGTTATGGTTAATAAAGATAACCCCGTTAAAGGCTTAAGCATTCCACAAGTTGATGCTATTTTTTCGTCTACTCGTAAATGTGGTCATTCTACAGAGATTGATAATTGGGGCGATGCGGGTGTTTCAGCATGGGCTTCTAAAAGTATCCAGTTATACGGACGTAATTCAGTATCAGGTACTTACGGCTATTTTAAAGAACATGCATTATGTAAAGGTGACTTTAAAAGTAACGTAAACGAACAACCAGGTTCTGCTTCTGTTGTTCAATCTGTTACTTCTTCAGCTAACGGTATCGGTTATTCAGGCATGGGTTACACCACGTCAGGTGTAAGAATGGTTCCTTTAGCTAAAAAAGAAGGTCAAGCTTTTGTTGAAGCAACACCAGAAAATGCTATTAATGGCAGCTATCCTTTAACACGTTATTTGTACATTTATATCAACAAAAAACCTAACCAACCTTTAGCGCCTTTAGAAAATGAATTCATGAAAATGGTTTTATCTAAAATTGGTCAGCAAGTTGTAATAAAAGATGGGTATATTCCATTACCAGCTAAAGTTGTTGATAAAGTATTGACTACTCTTAAGTAAATCGCTTTAGGTTAGTCTTTAATACAGTATTGGAAGTTATATAACACGGATGTTAGCCTGATTAATGAATTATCCCCTCGACGATAATGATCGTTAATCAAGGTAATCAAGTAATTACGGTTGGGTTTCAAGTCATGATTCTCAGCCGTTTTTTTTGAGTTTGGGTTATCATTCACATTTAATTTCTATAAGCTGCTCATGTCTGAAATAAACAGTCAAACTAAATATTCTTCAGCTATAACAAAAACATCGGGTGGCGCCCATGAGCGTTGGCGACTGATAAAAGATGCCATTGCTCGCTATGGTGTTGTTATCGGCGGTCTAGGCGTTATTGTTGCGATTGCCTTGATTTTCTTCTATTTATTGTATGTAGTTTATCCCTTATTTATTTCAGCAACTGCTG
>CAIUAS010000132.1 GCA_903897205.1 uncultured Gammaproteobacteria bacterium | reverse complement strand
TTCTTCTTTAACGTGAATTTTTTCAACCACAAACCATTGCACTAAAATACTGACAGACATGCTAAAAACATTGACTAACAAATAAAGGAACATATAAAAATGTGGCACTTTGATTTTAAAAGTCCACAGTCGATTGATAGTAAATCCTACAACTGCAGATATTAAATAGCCGACTATTCCCGCCAACAAATAATAAACATGAAAAGAAAGTAAAGACAGATAAATCGTATAGTTTACGGTTGTATTGATTACCCCAACAGCACAAAATCGGATGAATTGGGAAAACACATGCATTTTCAATAGCGTTAATCCCCTTCCGGCCCTTGGATGGGTTTAATTCGCCCCCAGGAATGACATCCAGGGCATAACCAATGCAACACTTTACTGTTAAATCCACAGTTTTCGCAGCGATAAGTGGGTTTGTTTTTTAATAGTTTGGTGGTTAAATCGTGTAAAATAACATGATCATTTTTAATTTCTTCTTTGGCATTATTTAACTGAAGATTAATGAGCTTTTGTAAACCTCGCACCGATGGTCTTTGCTGTAAATGTTTGGTAAGAAAATTAATCGCTGCTGCCTCGCCTTCTTTTTGCTGAAGATACGTTGCAATGACTATTGCCAATGAAGTGCGCGGATATTGCTGCAAACATGTTGTCAGATAACGCAGAAGTTCATCTTCATCGAGTAAACGCTCGTAACAATTTACAATGGCGGGAATAATTTCGACAAGATAATCGGGATCTTGCTGCACGGCATGCTGATATGCTTGCAGCGCTGTTTTATATCTACCTGATGCCGTTTCAATATCACCTTGCAATAAACTAGCACGCGTGCAATTTTGCTCAATTTCTAAAGCACGTTTTAAATAGCGCTGCGTTTGCTCAAGCTGACTTTGTGCTTTTGCTTGCAATGCTAATTCGCAATAATAATGTGCTATATTTCTTTGATAAGGTTCACCATGCGTTAATAATTTATTAGCAATATTGATTGCCAAATCCCAGCGTTTTTCCTGTTGGTAAATATCAAGCAAATGGCGCAAACCGATGATAGCGATTTCTCCGCTGGCTATTTCAGTAAATTCTAATAATACGCGCTCTGCTCTATCTAATACCCCTGCTTTTAAATAGTCTTCGCCAAGCGCTAATAACGCTTGTAAACGTAACTCTTTTGATAAATTGGGCCGTGCGATAAGATTTTGGTGAATGCGAATAGCTCTGTCTGCTTCACCGCGTCGACGAAATAATGTACCTAAAGCTAAATGGGTTTCGACCATTTCACTGTCTACTTCTAGCATTTTTATAAATACGTCAACAGCTTTATCCGGTTGTTCATTTAATAAATAGTTTAAGCCGACTAAATATGGCCGCGTAAAACCATCGTTGTCTTTATGCGTATTGGCATCGATACTGCGCTTGGCGGCATACCAACCTGAAGCAGCAGCTACTGGTAATAATAAAAGCAGTAAATCTATTATCATAGCTTAATGGGTGTCTTTTAATGGGATAGTACGCAGATTAGCAAGTTCTGCTTCCACCACTTTCAAGCGCTGATATAAGCGGCGATTCTTGCTTTTCAATTTTATGTAGAAAATTAAACTCGCCATTAAAGTTAATATACAACCTATAATGAATGCTAACACGAGCAATAATGATAAAGGCAATTCTGCATCGCCAATATAATAATTAAGACTAACGAACTCGGCATTTAAACCGGCGAAAGTAACGCCTAGTAATATAATTAATAAAACTAAAATATAGGTTACTATACGCATGTGTTTGATTCTCCTGTATGTATTGTCATTCCTATGACTGTATATATCAAACCCGTTGAGGTTTTGCGTTTTTATTGCACTAGCTAACATCGGTGGCTCGGGGTCCTGTCGCTGCGGTACTCCATAATTTGCTATCGCAAATTATGAAGCCTCCCCTGCGCGCCACCCCTTCTTAGAGTTTATAAAACGCAAAAGCTCAACGATTACTAATTCAATATATTTTACTAATTTTATTACCCAAAAAAAAACGACATAGCTTTTTAGACTATGCCGTTTTCGTGTCGTCAATTAAAGCACCTTTACGCGGAATTTTCTGCAGAAGATTCTTCCGTTTGCGATTCTTTAGTTTTTAGCGAGAGATTAACGCAACGACTCTTGCGATCAAGCCCTACGACTCTTGCATCAATTTCTTCGCCAACGGTTAAGCGTGTGCGGGCATCTTCGATTTTTTCTTGTGCAATTTCAGAGGCTTTTAAATAGCCTTCGATCTCATCACCTAAATCAATTTTTGCACCTTTCGCTTCAACTTCTACAATTTTACCTTTCACCCAAGTTCCTTTAGGATTAATGTCAAGATAATTAGCTTGTGGATCACTTTCTAATTGCTTGATTCCTAATGAAATGCGCTCGCGCTCAGGATCGATAGATAAAATAACCGCTTCCACTTCATCGCCTTTCTTATAATTACGCACGGCTTCTTCGCCTGTTAAATTCCAAGAAATATCAGACAAGTGGATAAGTCCATCGATACCGCCTTCAAGGCCAATGAATAAACCAAAATCGGTGATCGATTTAATTTTACCTGCAACCTTTTCACCTTTACTGTGTTCACCGGCAAAAGCGTCCCATGGATTTGATTGGCATTGTTTAACACCCAAGGAAATTCGACGACGTTCTGTGTCGATATCCAATACCATTACTTCAACTTCAGAACCTGCTTGTACTACTTTGTTAGGATTAACGTTTTTATTAGTCCAATCCATTTCAGAGACGTGTACTAAGCCTTCAACACCGGCTTCAATCTCAACGAAGCAGCCGTAATCAGTCACGTTAGTAACTTTGCCTTGTAAGCGAGTGCCCACTGGGAAACGACGCACTAAGCCTTCCCATGGATCTTCACCCATCTGTTTAAGGCCTAATGATA
>CAIUAS010000131.1 GCA_903897205.1 uncultured Gammaproteobacteria bacterium | reverse complement strand
TGACCATTGAAGCAACACCAATATTACAAGAACACCCTATGGCAGTTGTGCATGGCCGGCCAGTGACTGAAATGCCGCAAGATCTTTATATTCCGCCCAATGCGCTCGAAGTTTTTTTAGAGGCATTTGAAGGGCCGCTCGATTTATTACTTTATTTAATTAAGCGACAAAATTTTGATATTTTAGAGATACCTATTGCTGAAGTGACTCGGCAATATATTTCGTATATTGAATTAATGAAAGAGTTAAAATTGGAGTTGGCAGCGGAATATTTGGTCATGGCTGCAATGTTAGCGGAAATTAAATCTCGCCTGCTATTGCCAAGACCAGCTGAACTTGAAGTGGAAGAAGCTGATCCACGCGCAGAATTAATTAGACGTTTACAGGAATATGAGCGCATTAAGCAGGCGGCGGAAGTGTTAGATAAACTTCCTCAACAGGGGCGTGATATTTTTTGCGTAACGGCACAAATGCCTGAATTAGCTTCTGAACGGGTGATGCCAACAATTGAGTTGCAAGAACTAGCACTTGCTTTTCGGGATATTTTAAAGCGAGCTGCCTTAGTTGAGCATCATCATATACAACGTGAATCCTTATCGATTCGCGAGCGCATGACGCAGATATTAGTAAGTATTGCTGAAAGGAAAACCGCAAGTTTTGTTAGTTTATTTTCAGTAAATGAAGGTAAAATGGGTTTGGTGGTTACTTTTATTGCTTTGTTAGAGCTATTAAAGCAGGCTATGATTGAATTATTCCAAGAGCATCCTTTTGGGGAAATTCACGTTAAAGCGGTTGGTGAAGCACTTTAACATAACCAATGGCGTTACTATTTTTTATGAAACCTATTTCAATAGAAAACTAATTTTTACTGATTAATTTCAATGATAAATAATATGAATATTGAACAAATAAAATTAATCCTTGAGGCCGCTATTTTAGCAGCAGGTGAGCCGGTGGCTTTTGAGAAATTACGACATTTATTTGATGAAAATGAAAAACCTAGCACGGATGATTTACGCAATGCATTAACAGAATTAAGCAATGATTGCGTTAATAGAGGAATAGAATTAAAAGAATTAGCCAGTGGTTTTTGTTTTCAAGCTAAAGCAGAATTAGGGCAATGGATTAAGCGGTTATGGCAAGAAAAACCGCCGCGTTTTTCACGCGCATTTTTAGAAACTTTAGCGGTAATTGCTTATCGTCAGCCTATCACGCGCGGCGAAATTGAAGATATTCGTGGTGTTGCTGTTAGTTCTAATATCGTTAAAATGTTATTAGAGCGTGAATGGGTTCATATTGTTGGCCAACGTGAAGTTCCTGGACGCCCTAGTCTTTATGCAACCACCCGTCAATTTTTAGATCATTTTAATATGCAAACTTTAGAAGATTTGCCGGCGTTAACTGATTTGCGCGATTTTGATCAGGCAGCATTGCAGCTGGAAGAACAGATAACGACAGACACGGAAGCTACCATATTAGCAGAGGTTGTAACAGTTAGTGTGGCGCTGGAATCTGAAGAAATAATTGAATCTGAATTAAGCACTGAAAAAAGTGCGGTCGCTGAAGAAGCGATTTCCTAAATAAAAAAATTAATGACTGAAAAATTACAAAAAGTATTAGCACGTGCAGGTTTAGGTTCGCGTAGGCAAATAGAAGGTTGGATTGCTGAAGGAAGGATTTCTATTAATGATAAACCTGCAAAATTAGGCGATAGAATAGATTTAACAGCTAAAATTACGATTGATAATCGTGCTGTTTTTTTACGCCCTGAACAAAGCGCGAAACAGCGCGTTATTATCTATCACAAGCCCGAAGGTGAGGTTTGTACTCGCTCTGATCCAGAGGGAAGGCCAACTGTTTTTGCGAACTTACCTGGTTTACGAAATCAACGTTGGATCGCAATTGGCCGCTTAGATATTAGTACTTCTGGCTTGCTGTTGTTTACGACAGATGGTGAACTTGCGAATAATTTGATGCATCCTTCTTCTGAGATTGAACGGGAATATGCAGTGCGTGTATTAGGCAAGGTTGATCCTGTTATGATTAAACAACTATTGGCAGGTGTTCAGCTAGAAGATGGCATGGCGGCTTTTTCAGATATTAAAGATGCGGGCGGCACTGGGGTTAATCATTGGTATCATGTTATTTTGAAAGAAGGGCGCAATCGAGAAGTGCGTCGTTTATGGGAAACGCAGGGTGTTAAGGTTAGTCGCTTAATTCGCGTACGGTTTGGCAATATTCAATTGCCGCGCTTATTGCGTCCTGGCCGTTCACAAACACTTACGCCTGAAGAGCTTGATGAGCTTATTAGTTTAGTTAAAAGATAATGTTATTTTATTGTCGGACTACTTACCAAACCTAGCTTGTTTCGATAAATTTAATTGCTATGAATTATCTTTTTTAATCTAAAATGACTAACAAGCTTTTACTTGTGAAGCAATTGGTTAAGGTAATGATGAAATCTTAAAATGTATATTCCACGTATTTATCAAGCAAACAATTTTCAACTCGGAAATACGCTAACACTTTCTCGTGAAGCGGCTAATCATTTAACACGTGTGCTACGTTTGCGGGTGGATGATAAATTTATTTTATTTAATGGTCGAGGCGGTGAATTTGCGGCGAGTATTGTTGTTATTCATAAAAATGAAGTGGTTGCTAAAATTGAGCAATTTACTCCTAAAGATATTGAATCACAGTTGTATTTACATTTAGGCCAAGGTATATCGCGTGGTGAAAAAATGGATTACGTCATTCAAAAAGCAACTGAGTTAGGCGTTAAAAAAATTTCACCATTAATAACTGAACATTGCGGCGTTAAATTGTCGACTGAGCGTTGGAATAAAAAATTACAACATTGGCAAACGGTCGCTATCGCCGCTTGTGAGCAATGTGGGCGTAATGAAATTCCCTTGATTACTGAACCAATGATCTTGACATCATGGTTAAATAATTTAGATGCTGATTTGAAATTTATTTGTGACCCAGGGGCAACTGTTTCTTTAAATAGTTATCAAGAACAAGTTAAATCGGTTGCTTTATTGATTGGGCCTGAAAGCGGTTTTACTGAAGCTGAAATATATTTAGCTCAGCAAAATGGCTGTAATCTACTTAAATTAGGCCCACGTATTTTGCGGACTGAAACTGCTGCTATAGCAGCAATGACAGCTATGCAGGTACATTTTGGTGATATGGGATAAAGCAAGAGGAAGAATATTATGAATATTTTTTTGCGGATTCTATTAATTAATTTATGTATTTTGATAAGTGGTTTGGTACACGCGGATTTAGTGAAAGCTGATAAATTACTATCAACTAAGAGTATTGCAAACGATGTTAAGGTAAATGGAAAACACTTAATATTAAATACTATGAAATCTGCGGATAAAAATTTCGTGTATTTAATTCATAATAATTCAAAACAGTCCGTGTATATTAATCATCCGCCTAAAAAAGTTGGCAGTGCAAATGCAGGTTGGATGTCACGGTTAAGCGCTCAGCAATGGTCAGCTTTAATGGTGTCAGAACCTAATTTTGCAATTACATGTCAAAATAAGTTGATGGCAAGTGAGCAGTCATTTGTGAGTTGTAAACGGTATTTAAAAATTTATCGTTTTAAACCACAGAAACTAATGGCGGATAAGCAGGGAAATTATTGGCTTGGTGAGAATCAATCATTAGAAAAATTGAAGATAACACTTAAAACTCGCGGAATTGAAACAGCTAACACATAGAATGCGAAGTAGAGCATGTTAAATGCTCTACTTGTATTGATTAGTTGGTGCAATTGTTTTGTGACATTTGTTTTTTCAAGTTGCCTTGTTGTGAGTTCGTTAACCAACTGGCTTCATAGTTTGGGTTGGTATTGTTATAAAGATACTGGCGTTTTAAGCGAGCACAATTAGTGTCATCTTTTAATCGGGGTTGTGTTAATGTACAGCCAACGATAGTGCTGCAAAGTAATCCTGTTATCATTACTAAAAATAGTTTTTTCAGCATGTTTTGTGTCTCCAGTAGTTTGAGCGGATTATTATATAGGCAACAATAGGCTCTGCATAGTAATGAAATCATGTATAATGTCGACATTTATCTAACATTCAGGAAGTTATCATATCGTGAGTACCCAAAAACCCATAGATCCACATGCGCAACGTGAAGCTGAAAAATATTCTAAGCCTATTCCTAGTAGGGAATGTATTTTGGAGTATTTGCGTGAACGGGGTAAACCAGCAAGGCGAAAAGAGTTGCTCTTGGCGTTGGGCCTTGAGGATGAGGAGCAACAAGAAGCGTTGAAGCGACGTTTGCGAGCGATGGAACGCGATGGCCAGCTTATTATGAATCGCAGTGGAGCATATGCGCCAGCAGACAAGTTAGATCTGGTTAGGGGGCGCGTTATTGGTCATCGGGATGGGTATGGTTTTGTTGTGCCTGATGACAGTAGTGAAGATCTATATCTTAATCCACGTTATATGCGAGCGGTATTTAATGGGGATAAAGTTCTGGTCAATGTTATTGGTATTGATCGCAAAGGGCGTCGTGAGGCAGCGTTAGTGGAAGTATTAGAGCGTAATACTTCTAAGCTTGCAGGGCGTTTTTATGTGGAAAATCGTATTGGATTTGTGGTGCCTAATAATAAAAAAATAGGGAATGATATTTTAATTCCAGAAGGAGAACAGTATAGCGCTAATTCTGGTCAATTAGTTTTAATCGAAATAATGACGCAGCCTAGTTTTTATGCGCGGCCAACAGGTAAGGTGATAGAGGTATTAGGTGATGGATTTTCTCCTGGCATGGAAACAGAGCTTGCTATCCATAACCATAATGTACCTCATGTGTGGCCTAAGGCTGTTTTAGAACAAGCTGCTGAATTTCAAGAAGAGGTTGCTGAAAAAGATAAAACGAGCAGGGTTGATTTACGTCATTTACCTTTAGTGACCATCGATGGTGAAGATGCTAAAGATTTTGATGATGCAGTGTATTGTGAGTCTCGGCCTAAAGGTGGTTGGCGACTTTTTGTGGCAATCGCTGATGTAAGCCATTATGTTTATCCTGATACAGCTTTAGATCAAGAAGCAGCTATTAGAGGAAATTCTGTTTATTTTCCTAATAAAGTAATTCCAATGTTGCCAGAAATACTTTCAAATGGTTTATGCTCGTTAAAACCTAAGGTAGATAGACTTTGTTTAGTTTGTGAAATGACAATTTCCGCCGATGGCACGCTAACTCGATATCGTTTTTATGATGCGGTTATGTGTTCACGGGCGCGCTTAACTTATAATGAAGTAACCAAATGGTTAAATGAACCACATGTTTTAAAGTCGTTAGAGCATCAGCAGTTACTACCACATTTGCAAGATTTAAACCAACTATATGAAGTATTACATAAGAGCCGTGAAAAAAGAGGGGCGATTGATTTTGAAACGGTGGAAACAAAAGTTATTTTTGATGAGAATAATAGAATTAAGCAGATAATACCGGTGCAAAGAACAATATCTCACCGAATTATTGAAGAGTGTATGCTGATGGCGAACGTTGCCGCAGCGCGCTACTTAATAAAAATGAAAATACCGGCTTTATTTCGTATTCATACGGGCCCAACTACAGAGAAAATAAAGGACTTGCAAGATTTTCTAGGAGGCCTGGGGTTGAGTTTATCGGGAGGTAAGCAGCCAAAGCCAATTGATTATGGTAATCTTTTGAGACGAATCATTAACCGCCCTGATGCACATTTAATTCAAACTGTTCTGTTACGTTCTTTAAGTCAAGCAGTTTATAGCCCTGAAAATGTTGGCCATTTCGGCTTGGCATTCCCAGCTTATGCGCATTTTACTTCGCCCATTAGGCGTTATCCAGATTTGCTGGTTCATAGAGCTATACGGTATATGTTAAATAACGGCAACCCTGAATATTTTACATATAATAATAATGCTATGGTAAGTATTGGCGCATACTGTTCTATGACCGAACGGCGTGCTGATGAAGCTACTCGTGAAGCTATTGATTGGTTGAAGTGTGAATATATCCATGGCCGTGTAGGTGAGGAGTTTGCTGGTATCATAACGAGCGTTACTTCATTCGGGTTATTTGTGGAGTTATCTGATATTTATGTTGAAGGTTTATTACATGTTACTTCGTTAAATAGTGACTACTATCATTTTGATCCTATTAGACATCGTTTGACTGGTGAGAGAACCCAGCATGTTTACCATTTGGGAGATAAAGTAAAAATAAGAGTGGCGCGCGTTGACTTAGAGAGTCGTCAAATCGATTTTGCTTTGGCAGAAGAAGAGCAGGTAGTAACTAAGAAGCCCATAAAAGCCCCTAAAAAGGCAAAAAAAAACGGCCGGCAAAAGCGCGACCGCTAAAGGGGGTTCCGTAATATGGTGCTGTTATATATCGTTCATATAGCTAGAGGCAAAACCTAGGTTGTTTAATTTCTTAGCTTTTTGTTTGAGAACTCGCATTGCTGAAAATAGTTCAACTTTATTGGTTGAACTGGCATCGTCTAGCCAGTCAGTTAATTGGGTTAATATTTCATCAATATCCATTTGGATACTTTGAAATTGCGAAGCATTAAGTTTAGTAAGCGAATTGACCAAATTAGAATATTCACATAACATAATTTCAATATAAGAAATCGGGAAAGGGGAAGTTAAGGAATTGGCCGCTTCTAAACAAGATATTGCAGATAGACTCGGTAGAGTAGATGTTGCTTTAAACAATCTGTGATTTGGAACCATTTCCATGGTAAATTCGTCCTTAATAAAATTGGCTCTAACTTAACTCTTTACGAAGGCTATGGCAATAGCTTTATTGCTATAGCATTTGTAAGATTTTTACCTATTTGGTCATGAAAAAAATCGAACTAATTTTTGGTATTCATACGGTTACTACTGTCCTGCAAAAGGCTCCTGATACTATTTTAGAGCTCTATGTGCAGAAAGGCCGTATGGATATAAATTTTCAAAAACTTACCCAGTTTGCCTTGGCAAATGATATTAGTGTTGTTGAACTGGAACGGCATAAGCTTGACGCTTTAGTTTCAGGTCAAAATCACCAGGGTATTGTGGCGAAAAGCCGCACCTCAATGCAATATTCGGAAGCGGATTTAAAGCATTTGTTAAGTAACTTAACAGAGCCACCTTTTTTACTTGTTTTAGATGGGATACAAGACCCTCATAATTTAGGCGCTTGTTTGCGCTCGGCGAATGCTGCAGGCGCCCATATGGTAATTGCTCCTCATGATAAAGCGGTTGGATTAACGCCAGTTGCTCGCAAAATAGCTTGTGGTGCCGCTGAGATTACTCCTTTTATCCAAGTGACTAATTTAGCTCGAACCCTCAATTATTTAAAAGAGTTAGGTATCTGGCTATATGGTACCGCCGATAATGCTACACATAGTTTATATGAGACTGATTTAAAAGGGCCGATTGCTTTCGTATTGGGCGCAGAGGGTAAAGGGGTGCGTCGTTTAACAAGGGAGCTTTGCGACTATAGCATTGCTATTCCTATGTTAGGTGCAGTTAGTAGTTTAAATGTATCGGTGGCGGCGGGTGTATGCTTGTATGAAGCAGTACGCCAGCGTCTTTGAGTGTGTCTAGATAAATTGAATTAATTGAAATTTTATAATGATCTCCGCAAGAGAAAGATAATGATTGCGATCATTTATTCG
>CAIUAS010000130.1 GCA_903897205.1 uncultured Gammaproteobacteria bacterium | reverse complement strand
CCACCTAATACTGGTAAATATGCACCTGAAATTAATCTGCGTCTATGATCCTTAGGTGTTAATTAGATTTTCGCGGCATATTAAATTCTTGTTTAAATAAACCACTATTACCCTAAACCAGTTTAATATGCCCAGCAACACAGCTTTGTACTGCTGCCGACTGATAGGTTGCCATGGAATAGATATACATTGCTGTTAAAGCCACCGCAAAAACACATGCCGCTGCAATTATACAATAGATATTCTTCATTAAACCGTTAGCAATTTTTTGCGATTCTGTGGTGATATTGCTGGCTGGCTGTTCTTTTTTTGTGGTCCTTTTAAAAATATTCATACCATTTCCCCTACAACCTGCGGTCATAAGCTATCCGCTCTTTGTTGTCAGCCAACATCCTATAGAGCGTTAAAAACATCCTATAGGGTGTCGCCATATCCTGATTATAGTCCATAATTTTAGACTATGATGAAAAAGCGCAAAGAAAAGCACCCCGAATTAGTGGCATTGGGCAAAGAAATCCGTCGCCGCCGCTATGATATGGCCTACTCGCAGGCCGAGTTTGCCCATGAATTACATTTAGGCCGTGGTTATTATGGCGGGATTGAGCGCGGCGAACGCAGCCTGTCTTTCCTAAACTTAATTCGTATAACTATCGGTTTGAATATCAATCTTGCCGAATTGCTGAGCGGCATTGATGAACAATTTGTAAAAAAACATTTAAAAAAGCGTTAGCTTTTCTGCTCACCCTTCTTGTTATCCACGCGTTCTTCAAGGCTATGTAACAACATTGATAATTCATGCATTTCCTGAACCAACTGCTCAGCCGACATTAAAATTGAAGGGCAAAATATACTAAGTATTAAATTACGCCAGCGGCTTTCAGCGGTTATGTAAGCAAACTGATTCCGCTCTAAAAAATTCCCAACAGCTAATCTCAATATTTTATACGCTTCTTCTGTTTGCATTTTTTTTATTATTTTGATTGTTATGAATTAAAGGATGCTTAAATAAATTGTGGCAGCCAGCGCTTTAGTACAACACTTAGCTCTTCTATTTTAAGCGGCTTTACATAAAAGTCATCAACGCCGGCTTCAAAGCATTCTTTAATAATAAAATCATTAAAAGCCGTCAGCGCAATAATAGGGGTGTGTTTATCCTGCTCTTGTTGCCTCATGGCTTTAACCACTTCTCTGCCATCAATATCAGGCAGGCCAATATCGGACAATACCAGTTCATAACCCTTTTTAAACAGGGCGATCGCTTCCTGTCCATTCTGTGCCAACTCAACATGGCAACCCAGTAATTTCAGATAAACTAAATTGATATATTGAATAATCGGCGTATCTTCGATTAATAATACTTTTGGTGTTTTTTTAAATATTTTACTAACGGAACCTACGGCCCCAATCCGCTCCACCGTGGCATTTATCTCATCGTAATTTATTGGATCAGCAAACGATGGATAACAATAATTCGAAGCCTGATG
Organism: uncultured Gammaproteobacteria bacterium; assembly: GCA_903897205.1. Lineage (GTDB taxonomy): Bacteria > Pseudomonadota > Gammaproteobacteria > CAIUAS01 > CAIUAS01 > CAIUAS01. The sequence goes on along the minus strand of CAIUAS010000130.1, from coordinate 2,102 downwards.
CACTGTTTTCATCATGAATTCCTCCAAAGAATTAATATTATTGGTTAACCGACCTCATCGGTGGGTTCCTGCTCATTTTTTTCTTGCAGAATTTTTTGATAAATTTCCTCACGATGCACTGTTATATTTTTAGGCGCATCAATGCCAATTCTAACTTGATGCCCTTTAATGCCTAACACTGTTATTGTAATGTCATCGCCAATAATTAATGCTTCACTGATACGCCTGGTTAAAATCAACATATATTATCCTCCTAGATAATTTGCTCTTCGATAATAATTTCTCTTGCTTTAGCCACTGCTTTAATCTCTGGCCAGATAGCACGTTTTTGATAGTTGCCAGTAACAATTAATGTTCCGCCTGCTTTTATCCGATTAAGATGCTCAACTTGACTAATTTCCGTATAACCATTTTCTTCTTGCTTTTCGACAAACCGCCTGTATTCTAACCAACTACCCGCAAGCACGTATTTCATGTTAGTAATTCTCACTAATATTTTTTTATTTCGAAATTTTCAGATTTATCAGATGAATAAAAAACCGCGTGGTTAACAAGCCACTCGTGCGGCTGTTTGCAAAAGAAGATTAGTTTTTGGGCGGCTTTGCCATTTACGATGACAACAAATAATTGAGCAGGCGAACATAAAATTGGCTCACCGATAGCATGAGTAGACTGCCTATCCATAAAACTTCTCAAAGGTGTTTGCATAAAAGAGGTCGTGGCGAAAGTCCTGCACAAACAATAAAAAATATGTTACTTTTTACTGCTATGAGGGCAGTGTGTGACAACCATTTCCTCTAACTAGCCGGTTTTGGGTGGCAGCCCTGAACCAGCAATATTCAGCTAACCTTGGGTTAGCCAGTGTACTAGGATTTAATCCTTTCCACAGGAACCAGTAAACCACATGATGAAACTTAAAGCAATACATTTGCACCAAATTTTGGTGTAAATGTATTGCTGATAGAGGCTCTGATAGTGCAAAAGGCTCCTATACCAGGACAATTTAATATTTTATATGGCAAAAACTAATGAACCGACAAACCCTAATAAATCCCCTGAAGCACGCGGTAAACGGCTAAAACAATTACGCTTAATGGCCGGTTTTTCGACTCGGCAAGCTGTAGAAGATAGGTTTAATATCAGTGCAAATACCTTATCGAGCTGGGAAGACGGCAAGCGAGGCGGGTTAACGCCAAAGGGCGCTTTACGTGTTATTTACGCTATGCGGGAAGCAGGCTGGTATTGTACTAGAGACTGGTTACTGTATGGCGATGGTGCAGGCCCACGCCCTATTGATGAGGCTTTCATTAATACTGTCAATGCTGAACCTGTGCTTGATACCGATGAAGAAACCGCCATTCGTAATGAATTAATCACCTTTCGAAAATACAACCTTGACGCCATTGACATGCGAGTCACCGATGATGGCATGGGGCCACATTATTTAATTGGCGATTATATCGGTGGCCAACGCCAATTTGGCGATAATATTATTAAATGCATCAATTATGATTGTATTGTTGAAACAGCAACCGATGAATTATTTTTTCGGCGCTTAAAACAAGGCAGCAAACCAGGGATTTATACCTTGTATTGCACCAATCTAAACGCTAGCGTACATGAGTTAATTTTAAGTGATATCGAACTAAAAAGCGTGGCGCCTGTGACTTGGCACCGAACGCGACGCAAGCCTTAAAAATCCGGCCACACACGATTCATATATTCATTGTGAGAAAGTATTTTCTGAGGCCCATGTAAAAGCTCAGGTTTATTTTGAATAAACGCATAAAAAAATGTTTGATCAGTGCCTGCCAAGCGTTTCGCTGGATATAAATGTTTTTCCCACGCCAAGCCTTTAACGCTATCAAATTCTTCCAGACATGCAAAAAATGGAATCATTTTGCCTTCTTTTAAATAATCTAATACTGTCGCTGACGCCTGGCTATCACGCGCCAACTCATAATAATCATCCATCTCCATCACATTTTTTACCACTAACCAGTTTGGGTTGCCGTTATAATCCAGCATTAAATAACTACCTGACGCATCATATAAATAAAATTCTGAAATATTATATTGTTTGCACAGATTAGAGAAAAATT
>CAIUAS010000129.1 GCA_903897205.1 uncultured Gammaproteobacteria bacterium | reverse complement strand
CAATGTGCAATTTCCATTAGTTTCGGATTTAACCAAGCAAATCGCCCGTGATTATGACGTTTTGCTTAATGATTCTATCGCATTCCGTGGCACTTTTATCATCGACACCAAAGGGGTGGTAAGACATCAGGTAGTCAATGACCTACCTTTAGGACGTAATATCGATGAGGCTTTAAGGATTATTGATGCTATTCAATATAACGAGCAACATGGAGAAGTTTGCCCGGCTAATTGGAATAAAGGCGATGAGGCAATGAAACCTACGGCTGAAGGTGTAGCTGCTTACTTATCAAAACGTGCATCTAATAGTTAGCTAACAATGAAAGAAAAACTCCATACCAAGGTATTGATAATTGGCTCTGGGCCTGCTGGCTACAGTGCAGCGATATATGCGGCACGCGCAGCCCTAGAACCTATTTTAGTTACCGGTATTCAGCCCGGCGGACAGTTAACCGTGACCACTGATGTGGAGAATTATCCGGGCTTTGCTGATGTAATTCAAGGACCTTGGCTAATGGAACAAATGCATGCACAAGCCAAGCACGTTGGTACACAGATTGTTACCGACCATATCAGCAAGGTGGATTTTTCCAAAAGACCGTTTGTCTGTATTGGTGATTCGGGTACTGAATATATCGGTGAAACAGTGATTATTTGTACCGGTGCGCAGGCCAAGTGGTTGGGGATTCCCACCGAGAAAAAGTTCCAAGGTTTTGGGGTTTCCGGCTGTGCAACCTGTGATGGATTTTTTTATCGTAACAAGAAGGTTATGGTAATTGGTGGCGGTAATACCGCGGTTGAAGAGGCTTTGCATCTGACTAACCATGCATCTCATGTAACGGTGGTGCACCGCAGGGATTCCTTCCGCGCGGAAAAGATCTTACAAGGCAGATTATTTGAAAATCCGAAGATCAGTGTGATCTGGGATAGCGCACTTGAAGAAGTGCTGGGTACCGAAAATCCGTTAAGCGTTACCGGAGCCAGATTAAAGAATTTAAAAACTAATGCGCTTACTGATGTTGCAGTAGATGGAATATTCGTAGCAATCGGCCATGCACCAAACACCGCATTATTTAAAGGCATCTTGGATATGGACGAAGAAGGCTATATCAAAACCATTCCTGGCACTACCAATACCAATATCGCTGGCGTATTTGCGGCCGGTGATGTGCAAGACAAGATTTATCGTCAGGCCGTAACAGCGGCAGGAACCGGCTGCATTGGCGCTTTGCAAGCCAGCAAGTTGTTAGTTGAACATAAGTAACGCACTATTTTTGTATCTGTGGAACATCTTCTCGTGACTTCCTTAAAGAATCTGTATGGCTATCACTTTTGCTGCCACTTCGAGTTCTTGAGGGTGTTGCGCCATCCCTTGATAATGGAGGAGGTGGAGATTTTCCATCAGTTTTTAGTACAGCTGCGCCATCCCTTGGTGGTAGTGGTGGTGGCGGTGGCGGAAGATCTGATGGTGCTAATAGCGGTAATTTTGCAGCTGCGCCATCCCTTGGTAATGGAGGAGGTGGCGGCGGTAAATGTGATAAAGCTCCTGCTCTTGTGTTTGAAGCACCACCCATGCTCTGTGATAACAAAGGAGGAGCAACCAAAGTTGGCGGGGTAACTAATGCTGGTGATGTAGGTGTTGACCTACTACCGGATGCCACATGCTCTACTAGTGCCGCCAAGTTTGCATCTGCAGGATTAGCTCTAGAAGAAGCTCGTTCAGCTTCAACAGCAGCTTTAAATCCTATTGATTTCTCTTTAACAACATCATCAGTAAACGACACTAATTTTTGATATTTGTCATCATTTTGTAGCACAAATTCAAATTTCTCTCTCTTAAAGGTTGCGGTTTTAGAAAAAACTCCCTTGACTTCAGATGATTTCTTTACCAATTCTTCCATGTTTAGAACAGGGAGTAATTTATCAGATATCTTTACTAAAGTTTGCGCACTTCTTAACAAATCATATCTAAATTCACCATCAGCTAAATTACCATGCTTACCATCACAAGTAGCCTGAATAAATGCGCCTATCACTTTTGGATTTTGCAAATAAAGCTCGAATAATGGTACAAATTCTCCTCTTTTATCAAGGAAGTCCGGGGTATTTACATTACTTTTAGAATTAAAACATGCATAAAATGTATTTAGGTTTTTATAATGCTTTTCACCATCCATGTTCCTATCTATAAATATATCCGACACCTTATCTTTAAAAGATTCTATAGCAGACGCTGGGAAGCCAGGAGTAGTATTGCAAAACACCCCCACATCTTTCATCACGTTGTCTTTTCTAGCTTTTACAACTTTACGCTCTGCATCAAGCTGAGCCTCATAAGCAACTTTAGCTGCTTTATAAGTTGTTTCTAAAGCTGCAACTTTAGCATTTTGATCTTTTAAAGTTTGCTCTGCAACATCAAGAGATTTTTCTAAATCAGGTTTTCTTTCTGCTATAGCATCAATTAATGCCTTAACTTTTTCAGACTCACCAATTAATTGTCTGGCATCTTTAATACCAATAGCTTCAAACTCCTTTTCAAAACCAACAGTTCCTTTGTGTAATAATTGAACAATAAAATCCTTATTTCTTTCTGGCTTTTCTTTCGCCCACTGTGCTAATTTAACCGTATCAAACATTGTTCTTGCTGCATTTCTTCGATAAGTTAAATCTAGAGTTGGTTTATTCTCAGCATCTAATGCTTCTTTGGCATTAGACATAGTTCCAAGTAAAGGATTGGCTCTATAAAGCTCTTCAGTTTTTTCTCTCAATTCTCTGGCTAAATCCTCTCTGGCTAAATCCGCAAGAGGTGCTTTTTGTAATTCTTGTGCTTTCTGTGCTTCAGCTTCTGCAATCTGTCTAACGGCTGTATCGTCAAAACCCTCAAGCTTTTTTGTTGGTGTTTCTGGTGTTTTCATAATATT
>CAIUAS010000128.1 GCA_903897205.1 uncultured Gammaproteobacteria bacterium | reverse complement strand
CACAATGGGTTTCTTTCAACCACAAACCAATAAACAACGCTACTATAAAACCAACGGGCAAAATTAATAAGGCGCGGTGAAAATCACTGACAGAATACATATGCAGATTATTAATCATTTTGCCATCTGAATGCATGTCCATTAACCAACCGAATAAGGGTTGAAAAACGGCATAACCACCGATTGCACAAAAAGATACAACACTAACCGAAGTTGCAGTTAGTATTTTAGGATTACTTTCCGTAATTAACGGATAACTAATGACTTGGGTGCTGGTGATAAATCCTAGCAGTAAAAATAAAATGATGTATGCAGTGAGTGAGAGCTGGGGGAGATATATAATCACTAAAACGATCGCCAGCGATAAAATAGCACCTACCATCATGGGCAATTTACGTTTACGCAGATAATCTGAAAACCAACCCATCACAGGGCAACCAATAATGGTGCCCACAAATAACATGGTTGGCGCTAAAGAAGCTTGCGTGCGATTGAGATGTTGTGCTTGTTCTAAATATAAGCTGCCCCAGATAGCGCCGAGCAACGCAACGGGTAAATTTAATAAACTGGTATAAAGACCGCCTAACCAATTTTGATAATTTAAATACGCTAAGCGCCAGCTTTTTAATAAGCCGATTTCTTTTAATTGTGACTGCGCTAGGTGGGGTTGTGAATTTGGTGGATAGTCGCGCACGAGCGCCAGAATAATACCGCCAATAATTAAACCTAAACCAGCGTCTAATAATAAAGCATGGCGCCAGCCTAAATATTCAGATAATAAGGTTAATGGTGTTTGCGCCACCATGCCGCCCGTCATTGCCATGGTGACGATTAAACCGGCAATTAACGCCATTCGCTGCGAGGGAAACCAGCGTGATGCCAAGCGGATACTGCTTAAAAAGCAAAAGGCGCTGCCGATGCCGCTCATAAAGCGAAATAAACTGGACCAGGCTAAGGAATGCGAAATAGCAAACAGGCAAATTCCTGCCGTACAAATAAATAAGGCGCTTAAAATAATTAGTCGGGTTGAGAAGCGATCGAGTAGCGTGCCGGCAATAGGCAAAAAAAGTAAATTGGCATAAAAATAATAAGCGGATAATTTACCTAATTCAGTCGCATTCATGCCAAAGTCCCGCATTAAATCCGGGCTAATAGCATTGAACATATTCATTTGAATAAATTCATAGAAGAAAAATAATGCCGCTGAAAAACAGACGATCCAAGGCAAATATTTATTGGAATATTCAGGAGCGAGCGTTTTTGACGTTGTCATGGGGGTATCCACGGATAGCATAAAATTACCTCATTATTCGTTGCTGCTTATGGGTTTGAATGATAAGGCTGGCAATGGGTTTCTTTAAACAGCAAAGCGGCGACTAAACCAATTACAAAGGCAATTGGCATAATTGACATGCCCAATAAATAATCGTGGGCAGAATAGAGAGCGGCGCCATTTGCTATGGTTCCGTTCCAATGCAGGCCCATTAACCAGCCAAATAAGGGTTGAAATACCGCGCCGCCTCCCATGATCAGCACAGAGGCTAAGCCGACTGCGGTGCCGGTATAGGCTTTAGGGTTGCTTTCGGTAATGGCGGGATAGCTAATCACTTGTGCACTTGTAAAAAAGCCTAAGGCGAAAAAGAGCGCTAACAAACTATTAAAAGAAAGTTGCGGTATAAACATAATTAATAAAATCGTGAGCAATGAGGTAATCGCACCGATAATCATGGGTAATCGGCGCTTGGCTAAGTGATCGGATAACCAGCCAGCGATGGGGCAACCAAAGATACTGCCAATAAAGACCATGCTAGTGATAACAGAGGCGCGTGTTTGGGGAATGTGGTGAACTTGCACTAAAAACATAACGCCCCATAATTCGGCGAGCAGGAAAATAGGCAAGTTAAGAAAGCAGGTGTAAATACCGCCTAACCAATTTTGCCAGTTGCGTAGGGCAAATTGGACACTGCTTTTAACGGAGGAATTAACCATGCCTTGATTATTTGCATCGGCATTCTCCTGTTTATCATAAACAAAATACCAAACGATCCCTATAATAAGAGCGCCTAGGGCGGCATCGGTTAACACCGCATGGCGCCAGCCTAAGGCTTGTACCAATAAAGTGAGTGGTGTTTGTGAAACGGTTCCGCCAATGAAGGCGATAGTAACGGTAACACCTGTAACCAGTGCCATCCGTTGGGGGGGGAACCAGCGTGAAGCTAATTTGATACAACTTAAAAAGCAAAAAGCATTACCCATACCGGCCGCAAAATGGCTAATGCCGGCAACCCATATATTGGAGCTGAGAGCAAAACCCACGGTGGCTGCTACACAAACGACCATTGCACTTAGGATAATTTTGCGGGTTGAAAAGTGGTCTAATAACATGCCGGCAAAAAATAAAAAGGCGACGTCCGCATAAAAATAAGTGGCCGATAAATAGCCAAGTTGGACGGCATTAATACCAAAATCATGCATTAATTGCGCACTAATGGAGTTAAACATCCCCATCTGGATAAATTCGTAAAAGAAAAATAAGGAAGCAGATAAACAAACTAACCAGGCGCGTAATGAAGTGGCTGGTTTGGCCATCACAGGATCCGGTATGCTAATAGTTGCAGACATGATTTAAGGTTCCGACAGAAATAAGACTTAATTGTTAGGATTTGGCAATACTCGGGGTCACGAGTTTAGCGGAAGCGAAGTAGGAAATTCAAGCAAAAGTTTTTTGCCCGCCAAGAGGATGACTTGGTCGTTTGGAAACTGGATAAGCTCGAGCGTTCTAAAAAACTTAATAGAAATCGCAAAATTACTTATTGTTTTTGACAAAGCTTAAAGTTTTGGTCGCATACAACAGATAGTTTGATTAGGGAAATTAGGCCCCACTTCAAAAATATTTTGGGTCAACTGAATAGACGCCTTATTTTTAATATGTAATAAATCCTCAGGCTCTAAGTAATGGATAAAGAAATTAGCACCAATATCAGGCATTGTGCTTGTAAACCAATGAGGTCTTATTCCTATATTGGCAACTACGTCAAAAGTTGCATTCAACAGCTGATAAAGTTTTTTATCAGGCAATGATCTATTATTTTGCAATAAACCATGCTCTACAATAAGAACCAGTGAATCTGGCGCAGAAGCATTGATACAATTTATAAAATCCAGCCAGCGATCTTTTAAATCAACATGATGCAAGACCCAGCGCGCAATAATGACATCAAATACAGGTTTATTTGAGGCAACGATCATTTCCTTAGTTAACAGTTGAATGTCTTCCATTTTTTCTGCAAAAGGATCAAAACCATATATTTTAACGGACTGGGCTAATCCTTGTTTAACTAAATAATCGGCAATACTTTTCTCATAATAGCCATCGCCTAAGCCAAATCCCAAGAGGTTAATTTTTTCTTTTTTTAACGTAGCTAATTCCTTTTTGAATGCATCATCAGAAATTCTATTATGCTGCTCAAATGATTGAAGTGTTTTTTCCTTATCTAAAAAAATATTTTTATAAAAGCAGAATTTTATAAAATCCTGGCAAACCGCATTCAACTCTAAATTGCCAGAAAAATAGCTTTGCAAGGGAGCTGGTTCAGATTTTGCATAATCACTTAACCAATGGGTAAAATGATCGTGTAAATACTGCCCTGATCTGTAAACCTCTAAATGTTTAAGGGTATTCCTTAAAGCTGACTTGTTCTGGATAAAAGAAGGAATATTATTTTTGACAATAAACAACCCAGTCGCAAGCGGACGGGGTATTATGCTTAGGGGAGGATTCTCTTTTAACGCCGCAAGCGGCGGGGAATTCAACCCTGAGAGATTAAAACGCTTTGCCAAGCTAAAAATGTTGCTAACAGGCATTGTTATGACTCAATAAGCCTAAAAATATTACATTATACCTAAAAGAGACCTATTTGGCTCATGGATTTTATGGACTGAATTAGCTGGTTAAATCTACTAGTATAATTTATGGTTTAATATGTAACCTTTAAGTATCTGCCGTTTAATTTAATAATTAGTCGTCAAAATTAGTCCCTAGTTTTAAAGGAGAATGGAAAATGACTAATACTAATAACATCGGTAGTTACCAGCCAACAGCAAGATCTCAAATTAGCCATGAATTACGTACTCCTTTAACAGGAATCTTAGGAATGGCGCACTTACTCAGCGAAACCCCTCTCAATCAGCAGCAAAGAGAATACCTAAAAGATCTCATACACTCAGCTAATCATCTGCTTTCTTTAGAAGAGAAGCTATACAGCTTCTTTATTAAAAATCCGGTGAAAAGCGAAATTTAGTCTAAAGCCTGTTATAGTTATCCTCGCAATAGCGTCTGACACGCAAGGAAACAATAGCATGCCCAGTTAGATTTTTTTAGGTAAAAGTTTGTTTGAGTCAATCTTACAACTTTTTAAGCTGACAACTTATGGATTTGATCAATATGCAAGTTACCGATGAAGGGGCTTTCAATATTCAGGAATTAACTTGGGAAGAGGCGAAAGAAAGTATCCGCCATGTTAATTCAGAACTATTTAAAACAATAGAACTGCTTAACCCTGGTAAGAAGCTTACCCTTGTTAAAGCAATCTATCCTTTTGGCGCAAAAATTATTGAGGAAGCCATGCTCCATTTACCTCATAAATCGGGCAGATCAATTCCAATACACTCAGCCGCTATTAATGACAGTCTTAAAAAGAAATTGCTTTATTCACCTATTCCGCTTTCTTTACCGCTTAATAAAGCAACGGAAATATTTGTAAAGACAGAAGAACAGGTCGTTCCGCTAAAAGTCATTTCACCTGGGTGGTTTTTTGGTTTGTTTGAGGTGACGAGTTTATTATGTGGATTAAATATTAATCCTATCTGGTCAGTATCCAGTGGAGCGCGTTCGCTCTTCATGCTGCCAAAAATAGCAGATAAAGCAGGATATAATCAATTTAAAAAAGAGCTTAATATTTCATTGAATCCGCCACGTTCGCTAAGCGATCATTATGAAATATTTACATTAATTAGCAATCATCCTTCTCATATTAATGACTGGCAAAGTGAGATTTTATTTTTTACTGATAGCTGGTTTACTCAGCCTTGCTCAGACCCGAAGTGGGCAACTTTTTATAATTATCTTTTTAGAGAAAGTAATATTCAAACACATTATAATCGTGATGATATTGCCTTTAGTTTAACGTGGCAAAAATTTGTTTACGCTATAGGCGCCCGTGGGTTACGGCCAAGACCTTATATTCTGGATACAGTAAAACACTTGGTTGCGATTGCTGCTGGACTGCAACCAGCTTTTTGCCCAGCAGATACTAGTGAAATTGTAGCGCCTATCAAGCTTTTACAAAATGTTTATATTGATATTTATGGATTAAAAAATTATTTGCCAACTATTTTTCATCCTCATATTCTCATGGTAGGCCAGGAAATACGACCAGTATATTATTCTTTATCGTACCCAGTCCTGCAAGAAGGACTGCCTTACCTTAAGGTTGGCTCAGATATTATTTCAAGTGAGCGTGAAATTAAATTATTGTTTGAGACGCTTTATACAGCAATTAAAACGGGCCGCGTTAATTTGCCTAACATTTATAATTTACTGCACAAAAGGCAGTTTGAGTTTTTTCACAATGGCCCTGATATTTTTAATGAAATTCAACCTGCCAAAGACATGCCACTAGCCGACCCTGCTTTATTAAAAGACAAAACTTGCTACTCTGAACGAGAGTTTTGTGCCACGGCGCCTTTTCTAAGTGGTTGTATTAGAATTTCTGTTGAGAGATGAATCAATACAAATAAGGGTTTAGTTATGTGCAACAAGTAAAAAAGGCATTTTTTCTATGGGATCACTTTTTTACTGTGTCACGCAAAAAGCCTTATTAAACAAGTGAGCTGTATAAGCTTGCCCAAAGGCTTCTCCGCCAGAGTTTTGCTTAATCCAATCAAGGTTAGAAAAGTTATTAATAATAGGGTTATCAACTGCATAACTAGAACCAAAAGGCCGCCATTCGTTAACTACAAAATTCTGAAATAAAGGGCATAGCATAATATGCTTAGGAATGCCTTGAGGGCGATGATTCGTGAGTAAAGCAGCCTGAATAAGTGCCGCTAGTAAAAGTCCCCTTGTCATTTGAATATCATTAGGCTTAACGGCGTAGCCCGTATTATCTAAATTGATTGGAAATCCACCTCTGAGAATTTTTAAAGTAATAGTATCTGATAATTTAAGCTCGGCTATCGAAAGCGGATCTACAACATCATTAGAATCAATGGTGGAACACTCTAGCAATAAAGAGCGAAATTCTTTATCTTGAGACGAACAACTAATAAAAAATTTATTACTTTTAATCATATCTCTAATGTTTAAATTCTTCAAAATATCTTCACCCGCGCAGCCAAATATATAATCAGATAATGTTAAAATTTCACTAACGTTATTAACTTTATGAGCGCCAGGAAGAGCAATGTTTTTCTCTGAATGTCGGTCATAGGTGTAAACGGTATGCCCCAAATTTAGAAGTTTCTCAGTGGCAGCTTTACCAATAACGCCTAAACCAACTACACCACATGTTAGGCGTGTGCCATGTAGAGGTAATTTATCAACCAGCTTTTCCTCTACAGATTTTGCTATCATAGGTGATTCTACGTGCTGTTTAGCGGCGCTAGAAGCAACCTCAATGAGGGGGAATGCCAATTTATTTTTCCCGATCTTAACAAGCCCAGAACTCGTTTGCTCAATACCCATTACCGGATAGTCATTAAGAATTTGAGAAGGGGCATCTTTCAAACAAAAACCGCCATCATCTAAAATAATAACTTTCTCTATATTTCTATATTTTAAATGCTCTAGCACCTTTGACCATAACCGCAAAATATCATTTTCAAAGCTCTCTTGAAAATATCCAAACTTTGTTTGGGGTAAACTCTGTATAAGGTTCAAACCTTTTTGGCTTAAGATATTAAAAACATCCTGGTTGTTGGAATATAGTTTGCCTAGCAAGAAAATATTATTGGGCTGCGCACCTAAATAAATAAGCGCATTAAATAAATCGACAGATGTGTAAAGCAAATGCTGCACACAAACAAAAATTGAATTTTTAAAAATTTCCTTGTCATTTTTCGTTAACTCCCTTATCGAATTTATAACCTGCATTTTTAATGATGGCATTGTTAAGTACTCAGTGATTTGTGTTGACCAATGCGTTACATCCCCTAAAAAATGGGGAATTTTAGCAAGCTTCCTTACCATTTAATATCTCTTGTGTCGTCTATAAAAACGTTTGGTAAGATAAGAAAGGAGAAGAAAAGCCAAGCACTATTATAATTTAAGCCTGCGCTAAAAATTTGAGATTAAAAGGGGGCTTCATCTAATTTTAAGTGGCTAAATTCGGCATCAGTATAGCTTAGCTTACTGGGCTGTTCAACAAAGGTTATTTTTACAAGGCATTAATCATGCATTAATTGCGCACTAATGGAGTTAAACATCCCCATCTGGATAAATTCGTAAAAGAAAAATTAAGGAAGCAGATAAACAAACTAACCAGGCGCGTAATGAAGTGGTTGGTTTGGCCATCACAGGATCCGGTATCTAATAGTTGCAGACATGATTTAAGGTTCCGACAGAAATAAGACTTAATTGTTAGGATTTGGCAATACTCGGGGCCACGAGTTTAGCGGAAGCGAAGTAGGAAATTCAAGCAAAAGTTTTGGCTCTTTAAGAGTTTGCGTTGTTAGCGCTAAAAAGAAACATTATACTAACGTCTAAAGGAGCTATTACCAGCAGAAGAATATCGTGCTTTAAAACCGGCGATTGCATTCTTGTTCCATAAAAAAGAATTCATGACAGAAGAAGAGAAAAAAGTAGTGGCGCCACTATTTCAGCATTCTCCATTATTGAAGCTAGCTTATAAATTCTGTTG
>CAIUAS010000127.1 GCA_903897205.1 uncultured Gammaproteobacteria bacterium | reverse complement strand
TCAATAATGCTTTTAGCAGGATAACCCAATTCTAATTTAACGATGACATTGTTGCCATCAAGCGTAATTTCTTTAACTGATTTTGCCGTAACCAGATCAACACCATGATTAGGATCAATAAAGGTTGTTAACAAATGCTCTACATCCGTTTTTTCTATATGCAACATAATTATTTTTAAGCCTGTATTTCAAGTAGATTCGGCTATGAAACCAAATATTATTAACTAGGCATTCTACAGCGTTTTTAATAATATTCATCGGTTAACGATGCACTATGCGTTAGCACCGTTCATTTTATGAGATAATCTGAACATTATTTATTTTTGTATTCCTTACCTTTACGTCATGTCAGATAGAAAAATTCTTGTTACCAGTGCATTACCTTACGCAAACGGTCCTATACATTTAGGTCATCTGGTTGAATATATTCAAACCGATATCTGGGTTCGCTTCCAAAAACAACGCGGCAACACCTGTTATTTCGTTTGCGCTGATGATACACACGGCACACCGATTATGCTTAAAGCTGATCGAGAAGGTATTACTCCGGAACAACTAATCACCCAAGTCGGTAAAGAGCACTTAGCTGATTTTACTGAATTTGGCGTGGCTTTTGATAATTATCACAGCACTCATTCCGAAGAAAATCGTAGCTATTCATCTCTCATCTATAAAAGATTACGAGACGCAGGTCATATTAGTTCACGCACGATTACCCAAGCGTTTGATCCTGTTAAGAACATGTTCTTATCTGACCGTTTTATAAAAGGTGATTGTCCAAAATGTGGGGCAATCGATCAATATGGCGATGGTTGCGAAGCCTGTGGTACCACTTACTCACCTAGCGAATTGAAAAATGCTGTCTCTGCTATTTCAGGTGCCAAGCCTATTTCAAAAGACTCTGTTCATTATTTTTTCGATTTAGCTAACTTTACCGAAATGCTTAATGATTGGACTAAAGCGGGGCACTTACAATCTGAAGTACGCAACAAATTAGCTGAATGGTTAGAAGGCGGTTTACAGCAATGGGATATTTCTCGCGACGCACCTTATTTTGGCTTTGAAATTCCTGACGCTCCTGGAAAATATTTTTATGTTTGGTTGGATGCCCCTATTGGCTATATGGCCAGCTTTAAAAATCTATGTGACAAACAAGGTTTAGATTTTGATGAATTTTGGGCTAAAGATAGCACTGCTGAGTTATATCATTTTATCGGTAAAGACATTATCTATTTCCATGCCTTATTCTGGCCTGCTATGCTTAGTGGTGCTGACTATAGAACGCCAAGTGCGATTTACGCTCATGGCTTTCTAACCGTCAATGGTGAAAAAATGTCTAAGTCACGCGGAACCTTTATTACCGCAAGAACTTATTTGGATCATTTAAATCCCGAATATTTACGTTATTACTTCGCTGCAAAACTTAGTGCTGGCGTTGACGATATCGATCTTAATTTTGATGATTTTAGTCAACGTGTTAATTCTGATCTAGTTGGTAAAGTAGTCAATATCGCTAGCCGTTGTAGTGGATTTATCGCTAAACGCTTTGATAATCGCTTATCAGAACAATGCTCTGAGCCGCTTTTATTTCAAGAGTTTATT
>CAIUAS010000126.1 GCA_903897205.1 uncultured Gammaproteobacteria bacterium | reverse complement strand
TAAAAATACTTGAGGAATAGTCAATTTGATGGCGAGCAGTATCATGGTGATGCCAGCAGATAACACCATGAAAAAAGAATTAATAATGTTATTACAGGCGATAATGCGAGCCCGTTCTTCTGGTGGCGATTTTACTTGAATAAAAGCATATAGCGGAACAACAAATAAACCGCCGGATACCGAAATCAAAAACATATCCAACATAATGCGCCAGCTATTTAAGGTTAAAATAAAATGGCCTAGGCCTATTAACTGACCACTCGTATTAACAGGGATGTGGTTACAAGCATGATATAAATCCATCATGAAAAAGGTCATGGCAAGAATACTGACTGGCACGTATTTGGTGGTAACTTCATCTTTTAACAAGCGATTGCAGGCTAATGAACCCACGGCAATTCCAACGGTAAATAATGTTAAAAATAGCGTGAAAATTTCTGAATTAGCGCCTAAAACATTTTTGGTTAAATTAGGAAATTGTGTAAGAAAAATATACCCTAGTAGCCAAAACCATGAGATACCCAAAATCGCTAAAAAAATACCAGCATGTTGCTGCGTGTTTTTAATGAGGCGCCATGTTTCGGAAACGAAGTTAAAATTAACTTTTAACTGAGGCGCCATCGGCAGCGTAGGGGGGATAAAAAAGCTGCCAATCCAACCGGATAAAGCCACTGCTAAGATTAAAAGCGATACAATGATAGTGCCAGCATGGCTAAGGATTAATAGGCCGCCTAAAATAGTACCTAGCAAAATAGCAATGAAGGTACCGGCCTCAATCAAGGAATTCGCGCCGATCAATTCAGTCTCAGCCAAATGTTCGGGCAAGATAGCGTATTTTAAAGGCCCAAAAAACGTTGAGTGCAACCCCATTAAAAATAAAGTAACCATGAGCAGCGTAATGCTATTCAGGTGAAAGCCAGCCACGGCCAATCCCATAAAAACAATTTCAAAAAACTTAACAAGACGAATTAAACCGGTTTTTGGATATTTATCCGATAACTGACCAGCCGTGGCAGAAAACAAGAAAAATGGCAAAATAAAAACACCTGCTGCCAAAGTCACCAAAAATTCTTCTTTAATATTAGAAGAACTTGCAATTTTATAAGTGATCAAAATCACCAGCGCATTCTTAAAAATATTATCATTGAACGCCCCGAGAAATTGGGTGAGGAACAAAGGTAAAAACCGGCGAGCACTAAGCAGCTTAAAAGCATTATTATTCATAGGCTTCCTACATATTTTTATGGGGTTATTCAAATAATTAAGCCAAGCTTAACGAGGCCCGCCTAAACTGGCAAGGTTTTTACAAGTGTGAAGATACAAATTCAGAGTAATTATCTTAAGAAGCTGACATATGATATTGATCTTACTCGCTCGCCCGTATATTATGCATACCTCACTGCCTGGTCACGTGTTGAATGAATCGGGGTATAGCGCAGTCTGGTAGCGCACCTGCTTTGGGAGCAGGGTGTCGGGGGTTCAAATCCCTCTACCCCGACCAATTAATTAGTTTTGTAACGGCTAAGCACTCATATTTAGGTTCGCCTAATCATGAGTGCTTAGCCGTTTTGACGGTAGAGACTGCGCCTGTAGCTCAATCGGATAGAGCATCGGCCTTCTAAGCCGAGGGTAGCAGGTTCGAATCCTGCCAGGCGCGCCATTGTTAATTTATATGGTGGATGTAGCTCAGTTGGTAGAGCCCCGGATTGTGATTCCGGTGGTCGTGGGTTCGATCCCCATCGTTCACCCCAGATAAAGATCGAAAAATACAGTTTATGATCGCGTCCAGAATAACGCTTCATGCTTTCGGGCGCGATCTTTAACTGAGAGTCTGTTG
>CAIUAS010000125.1 GCA_903897205.1 uncultured Gammaproteobacteria bacterium | reverse complement strand
CCTTCTAATTCCTTTGCCATTTCTTGCCTCTTTTACATTAAAGGCATGAAATAATACGGCATTATCTCTTGGCTAGCTAAATTTTAATGAGGGAGCCCTGGTAACCTGCCTTGAGTAACTTATTTAGTATAGCAGTGTATGCTATAATCGTCGTCAATTTATATTATTGAGGGAAATATTATGCTAAAAAAAACAGTTATTTTATCGCTTTCATTCGGGGTGAGTTTGGCGCTAATGCCCATGCTAAGTTTTGCGGCGGTTACCGTTACGCAGCCGGTGCTGCAAGGTCATGCGCTATGGATCGATGATAATGCCAGTGCAAATTCTGCTAACACTAATGATTATGATAATGCTACGTCGTCCGATTCAGAAGATGATACGATAATGTCGGATGATAATAGCGATAGTAGCAATGATGATTCTTTATCCTCTGATGCGACTGAATAATTCAAAAATAAGAATTTGTTTTTTCTTAATCGCTATTATGATTGTTATTTAAGTGGTAATAATTGATTAAACCATTGGTTGATGTATCAAAAAGTGCTGTATTTTGCTGAGATTTTAAATGTGGCAACATATGATTTGCTAATTGTTTGCCTAACTCAACACTCCATTGATCGAAAGCATTAATATCCCAAATAATGCTTTCTACAAAAATTTTGTGTTCATATAGAGCGATTAATGCGCCTAAAGAGTGGGGGGTAAGTTTTGGTAAAACAATAGTGTTGCTAGGTTGATTGCCTAGCAGTACTTTATGGGGTAGTAGTTTTTTCGCTGTTATTTCATCATGGCCGCTATTTAATAATTCCTGGAATGTTTCTTCAGCATTTTTGCCTTCTAAAAGTGCTTTGCTTTGACTGAGAGCGTTTGCAAATAAAATGGGATGATGGTCTCTAATGGGGTGGTGTGAGTTGGCTGTAATAATAAAATCACTAGGGATTAATTGGGTTCCTTGATGTAATAATTGGTAAAAAGCATGTTGACCATTGGTGCCTGCCACTCCAAAAATAACGGGGCCAGTGTTGTAGCTCAGCGGCGCTCCATTGTGGCGTACATGTTTGCCCGTGCTTTCCATTTCAGCTTGCTGTAAATAAGTTGGGAGTAACGCTAAATGTTGCTCATAAGGTAAAATGGCTTGCACGCGTGTTCCAAAAAAATTGATGTACCAAGTGCTTAGTATGGCTAATAGGATGGGCATATTTTGCAGAAAGGGTGCAGTGCGGAAATGCTGGTCCATTGCATGTGCGCCTTTAAGTAGATCTAGAAAGTTATCCATGCCAATTGCCAGCGCTATAGGTAAGCCGATGGCAGACCATAACGAGTAACGGCCTCCTACCCAGTCCCATATTGGAAAAATGTTATCTGATACAAAGCCAAATTGCTTGGCTTTGGTTAAGTTCCCAGTGACGGCTATAAAATGTTTATCTAGTTTTCCGCCGCCTTGTTGGATAAACCAAGTTTTTGCGGTGGTGGCATTTATTAAAGTTTCTTGTGTTGTGAATGATTTAGAAGAAATGATAAATAAAGTTGTATTAGGATTTAATTTATTTAATGTTTGTGTGATATGAGCGCTATCTATGTTGGAAACAAAGTGCAATTTTAATTGAGGATTTTTATAAGGTGTTAATGCTTCTGTCGCCATAGCAGGCCCTAGATCTGATCCGCCCACTCCAATATTTACAATATCTGTTATAGCGCGATTATTGGGTAACCAAGTATTATTATGTATTCTATCTGTTAATTTTTGCATGTTGCTTAAATTAGCTTTAATGTGCGGCATAATATCTTGCTGATTAACTATGATAGATTGATGCGTAAAATTACGTAAAGCAATATGCAGGGCCGGACGGTTTTCACTGGTGTTAATATTTTCACCATTAAACATGGCGTTTATTTGCTTCGTTATATCCAGTGTTTCTAATAAATTATTAAATAATCGCAGTGTTTCTTTGGTGATGCGGTTCTTAGAGTAATCTAATAATAATCCAGCCGCTTTAAGGGAAAAATCATTAAAGCGATTATTGTCTGCGTGAAATAAATTACGCATATGTAAATTGGCAATTTCTTGGTGATGCTTTGTTAATGCTTGCCATTGAGGAAGTGTTGTTAATTCGCTCATTAAAATATAATCCTGGAATAACAATAAAGAATTGATTATTTAATAATTTCTAAACCAGTTGCTGAGCAGTGCGCCAGTAAATCCTTCAGCGGCGTACCGGATGGCAGACGTAAGTCTGGCGCGATTTCAGCTAATGGATACAATACAAAATTACGCGAAGATAAGCCAGGATGTGGGACAATAAGTTTAGGTGTATTGATGGTTAAATTATCATATAACAATAAATCTAAATCAATTGTACGTGGGCCGAAGCGAGCTGTTGTGCGGGTACGGCCACGGGCTTTTTCAATCAATTGTAGGTGTGTTAGCAGTTGATGCGCTGTTAATCCAGTATTTACTTCAACAACAGCGTTAATGTAATCAGGCTGTGTGGGTGGACACAAGGGAGGGCTGCGATATAAAGATGATTGTGCTATTAAGTTTGTAGCAGGAATGCTGGTAATAGCTTTTAATGAACACTGAATTTGTTCAGTGGGATTATCCAGGTTGCTTCCTAGGCCAATATAACAGCTTATATGTGGTTTATTCATACTGGTTTTTTTCGCTTACGTTTGCGTTTTTTGGTTTTCGGCACTTGCTCAAGTAAATGTTGGCGCTCGGCAGGGTCTGCTTCATAAAACTGTTGCCACCAATGTGCTAGTGTTTGAATGTTTTCTCCAGCTTGCGCACGCAATAATAAAAAATCATAAGCCGCACGAAAGCGTGGGTGAGTAATCATGCGGGTAGCATATTTTGAACTAATTTTATGAAAACGATTTTGTAAATCCCAAATTTCTCTGATCATCATACTAAACCGTTTTGGAATAGTAATTTGTTCGATTTGTTTAGCAATAACTTCATGGCTAGCCATGCTGTATGCAATTGCAAGCGTATTATCTTCTTGTTGCAAGTGTTGTTGAATTGATTTTTGTAAAGGCGCCCATAAAAGGCCCGCAAATAAAAAGCCTGGTGAAATAGTTCTGTTTTCGGCAATGCGGGCATCTGTGGTTTGACAAATTAAAGTTAAGAATTTTTCAATAGATTTTTTTTGTTCGTCTTCTAGGCAGGCGGCAAGCTGAGGAAATAATTGTTCGAGAAGATTATATTGGTGCAATAAGGGTAAGATTTCATTTGCATGGCCGCTATGGAATATTTTTAATACTTCATCAAATAAGCGTGCTGCTGGGACATGTTTTAATAAGGGGGTAAGTTCGGCAATAGGCGCTTGAGTTGTAGGTTCAATTTGAAAGCCTAATTTACCAGCAAAACGAATAACGCGAAGTAGGCGGACGGGATCTTCATGATAACGTTGGCGCGGGTCGCCAATAATGCGTAAGGTTTTTTGTTTTAAATCATTTACACCACCGCAATAATCTACAATCGAATAATCTGCAATATTGTAATAAAGCGCATTGATAGTGAAGTCGCGTCGTTCAGCGTCTTCCTCTAGGGTACCGTAAACATTGTCTCGTAGCAGCATCCCGTGCTCTGCTGTTTGGTGTAGTTTGCTAAATTTGCTTGATGATGGCGCAGCACGGAAGGTGGCCACTTCAATAATTTCCTGGCCGAATCGCACGTGTGCAAGGCGAAATCGGCGTCCTATTAACAAGCAATTACGAAAAAGCTTTTTTATTTGTTCTGGACGGGCATTGGTGGTTACGTCAAAATCTTTTGGTATGCGGTCAAGCAATAGATCGCGTACGCTACCGCCAACCAGGTAAGCGCTAAAACCAGCATCGTGTAAACGATACATAACGTTTAATGCATTTTTACTGATATTTTTTCGTGTGATAATGTGTTTTTCACGCGGAACTATGGTTGGGGTTGCCCGCGCAGCTTTACGAAAATTGAACAGTTTTCTCAATAACTTAATAATAAGGTTGACCTCAAGCTAGTAGTGTCTTTGATTACAGGTTCGTATAATAGCATTCCTTACAAAGTTTTGTAGTTCAAAAAAGCAAAAATCTTTCTTCCTTGTTATGATAGCTGTATAGTCTGCTTTGTAAGACCCGCTAAGCTCCCTTCGTCTAGTGGCCTAGGACACCGCCCTCTCACGGCGATAACACGGGTTCGACTCCCGTAGGGAGCGCCAGCCCTATTTATTATCATTAGACTTTCTTATAAGTTAGCGAGAAGTTTTATGTTACAAAATAATATCATCCATTTAATTGGATACGCCTCTGGAATTGCAGCAGGTGATTCGGGCTGCGGAGAGGGGCCGATGACTATACAGAAATCAGGTATAGCAGGTGAATTAAATAAACTAGGGTGGCAAGTTGATTGGGCCACTCTAACACAACCGCAAGCTATGCCAGCGTTAGCTGCGACGACTAAACTTTGTAAGCAGCTCGCAGATATTACAAAAAATCATATTGAAAACAAGCAATTTTTTACTGTATTGGGTGGAGATCACTCTTGTGCAATAGGAACATGGAGTGGTGTGGCTCGTGCGCTGGACAAACAAGGGCCGTTAGGGTTGTTATGGTTCGATGCACATATGGATAGTCATACTTTTGAAACTACAAAAAGTGGTAATATTCATGGTATGCCACTGGCAAGTTTGCTTGGATTTGGTGCTCCTGAGTTGACTAATATTTCCACGGCAATGCCGAAGTTAGCACCTGAGCATGTTTGTTTGATAGGCGTTCGAAGTTTTGAGAGTGGTGAAGCGGAGCTTATTCAACGGTTAGGGGTGAGAGTTTATTTTATGGAAGAAATACAACAGCGTGGGTTGGATGTTGTGGTGCAAGAGGCGTTAGAAAAAGTTAAACAAGGTACGGCGGCTTTTGGGATAAGTATTGATTTGGACGGTATTGATCCGCAGGATGCTCCTGGCGTTGGTACGCCTGAATTAAATGGGATGTCTGGAGTAGAATTGGTGCGTTCATTACAAACATTAGCGGTGGATCCTAAACTTATTGCTGCAGAAGTTGTTGAATATAATCCCTATCATGATAAGCGTTATTTAACCATAAATTTAATCCATCAATTATTATTTGCTTTACTGCCTCGGAGAATATAAGCATGAATCGATTTATTGAATTAGAAAATTGTTATGGTGCGCATAATTATCATCCCTTAGAGGTTGTATTAACGCGTGGTGAGGGTGTTTATGTATGGGATGTTGATGGTAAGCAGTATATAGATATGATGAGCGCATATTCAGCAATAAATCATGGTCATTGTCATCCACGGTTATTAAAGGTGCTGACGGAGCAGGCTCAACGTTTAGCGGTAGGGTCGCGTGCATATTATACTGATAAATTAGGCTTGTTTTTACAAAAAGCTTGTGAACTGACTGGGCAGGAACGCGCTTTGCCGATGAATAGCGGTGCAGAAGCGGTGGAAACAGCAATTAAAGCAGCGCGTAAATGGGCGTATACGGTAAAAGGTGTCGCAGCTGAGCAAGCTGAAATTATTGCTTGTGAAGGTAATTTCCATGGACGTACTACCACGATTGTTGGGATGTCATCAGAGCCGCAATATAAATCTGGTTTTGGCCCATTTTCTGGTGGATTTCAACGTGTTCCTTATGGAGATGCGCAGGCTTTAGAGGCCGCTATTACACCCAATACAGCTGCATTTTTAATAGAACCAATCCAAGGTGAAGGCGGTATAGTTATTCCACCGGTAGGCTATTTAAAAGCGTGTGCTGATATTTGCCGAAAGCATAATGTATTATTAATTGCGGATGAAATTCAAACTGGATTAGGGCGCACTGGTAAATTATTAGCTTGTGAGCACGAAAATGTTAAGCCGGATGGCTTAATTTTAGGGAAGGCTTTAGGTGGTGGTTTTTTGCCCGTTTCACTTTTTTTAGCAAAAAAAGAAGTGATGGATGTGTTTACGCCTGGGGATCATGGTAGTACATTTGGTGGAAATGCCTTGGCGGCTGCAGTTGGTTTTGAAGCATTAAATATTTTAGTGGAAGAAAAATTAATTGAGCGCTCTGCAGAGTTAGGTGCTTATATGTTGGAAAAATTAAAAGCCATTAAAAGCCCTATTGTTAGTCAAGTGCGCGGTAGGGGTTTGTTTATTGGTTTGGTTATCGATCCTGCAAAAGCAACTGCGCGTTCTATTTGCTTGAAATTATTGGAGTTAGGTGTTTTAAGTAAAGAAACTCATGAAACAGTAGTGAGACTTGCGCCGCCATTAATTATTACAAAAAAACAATTAGATGAAGTACTTGATAAAATTGGACAAGCTTTAAATTAGAGGTGAGTGAATTTCGCATAAAAAGATTTACACATATAGCGATTAGCCGATTGTTAATGCTAAGTACATTACTTTCTGTAAATCTTTTTATTTATGATATTTGATGGCGGAAGTAAACTTCAAGCCCATTTAAAAACATTTGTACAGACAGGGTTGTTAATACCATACCCATTAAACGCTCCATGGCAGTAATACCTTTTTGCCCTAACCATTTACGTAATTGGCTTGCGAATAATAGTGTCGCAGTAGAAATTATTGCGGCGATTAGTAGGGCAATAAACCATTCCAGCATGTGGGCGGGTTCTTGGCTGCCGAGCAAGGTTACGGTTGTGAGCGCGGAAGGGCCGGCAACTAAAGGGATTGCTAGAGGAACAATAAATGGTTCTCCAATTGGCCGTTCGCCCCTCAGATTGTTAGCACTGTTTTCAGGTGGAAAAATCATTTTTATAGCAATTAAAAATAAGATTATGCCGCCAGAGATATCTAGAGCGGGTTCGCTAATGTTTAAAGCTTGTAATACATCGTTACCGGCAAATAAGAATATCGCGAGGGTTATGAATGCAATCAGGCTTTCTCGTAAAATAATTTTTGAGCGTCTTTGAGCATCAACTGTACTCAAAATGGCTAAATAGGCGGGAATGTTGCCAATAGGATCCATTACTAGAATTAGGGTCATCGCGGCAGAAAAAATAGTCATTGGAATGATTTTTAGCTCTATAATAATTGGCAAGGGCGATTATCTTATTAAATTTTCACTTAAAAAGCGATCGCCTGTTGACATCTCTCCTTGATTTTCGCAAAATAGCCTGCTTGTTTTGGAGGGGTACCCGAGCGGCCAAAGGGATCAGACTGTAAATCTGACGGCTCTGCCTTCGAAGGTTCGAATCCTTCCCCCTCCACCGCGGGTGTAGTTCAATGGTAGAACCTCAGCCTTCCAAGCTGATGGCGTGGGTTCGATTCCCACCACCCGCTCCATTTTTTAGTAAAATTTAGAAATTAAGTGTTTTTTGTTAATTTCAAAAACAAGAGATTGATACGAAATACTTAATTTCTAAATCTTAGCGCCCACATAGCTTAGTGGTAGAGCACTTCCTTGGTAAGGAAGAGGTCACCGGTTCAATCCCGGTTGTGGGCTCCAGGTTTGATGTAAAAAAATTGCTTTAATAATCCTCGGATTTTTAGCGAAGCGGATTATTAGAAGAATTTTTATTATTTTTTTATTTCTTGATAGAGGTTGTCCTATGTCGAAGGAAAAATTTCAACGAACCAAGCCGCATTTAAACGTAGGGACCATTGGTCACGTAGATCATGGAAAGACGACCTTGACGGCGGCGTTGACGAAGTGTATGGCGGAGAAACACGGAGGGGAGT
>CAIUAS010000124.1 GCA_903897205.1 uncultured Gammaproteobacteria bacterium | reverse complement strand
TAATATTGCGTTTTAACTCTCGGCTTATTGTTGACTTATGGACGCCTATCTTTTTAGCAATCTCAATCTGATTATGCCTTGCTCGCCACAGTCCATAAATCTGGCAACGCTTCTGGAAATCAAGCTGTTTATGGGCCATGTTGCAACTCCTTGCTATAATAAATCAGCAAAATTTTAAAGAAATTTAACCGGTTAAAATTAAATTTCGATGCAAGCTTTTGTTTTTTTAAGTCGGCGCAAAAAATACAATAAACATTTTCAAGATACTGTTTTATAAAATTAGTATTTCTTCGAGCTGAAATTAATCCGATGACTTTAATAACTGGAGTCGGCGGTCTAAGTTTATCTAAAGGGGTAACACTTATAACTCAAGCTTTCATGA
Organism: uncultured Gammaproteobacteria bacterium; assembly: GCA_903897205.1. Taxonomy (GTDB): domain Bacteria; phylum Pseudomonadota; class Gammaproteobacteria; order CAIUAS01; family CAIUAS01; genus CAIUAS01. The sequence goes on along the minus strand of CAIUAS010000124.1, from coordinate 5,389 downwards.
GATCGTCCTCTAACTAGCATAAAAAATATGAACGATGATACTATAAAATATAAAATTTCTTAAGGGCTTACTTGGGTAATTTATAAAAAAATTCACTCTACTCTCCTAGGATTAGGTTTAATATTAGCCCTTATTATAATCGATTTAACTTAAGCATTTTAGAAATAACCTAAGATTGTGCATGACAATTTTTTAATGCTGCAACATCATTAAATTCTTCGATAAAAATACGATTATTTTACTTATTCATTAGGGGCTGTTTACAATTCACATTGGTAACCATATCAATCCACACGCCATTGCAACCATAGACGCATAATTTCTTTTCAATTTATCGTACCTTGTCGCAATTGCGCGAAAATGTTTAAGCCTTGCAAAAATATTTTCGACCAGATGTCGGTACTTATATAAACCCCAATCCATATCATCATTTCCTATCGTTGAATTTCTTTTCCTTGGAATAACTGGCACTGACGATTTAGCTCGAACCAGATCGCGAAGTTCTTCACTGTCATAACCTTTGTCTGCAATCATATAATCTGTGTCTGGTAATTTCGCAAAAAATTTCGGAGCAACTTTGCCATCATGCACTTCACCTCCTGTAATATCAAATTCGATGGGTAAACCATGTGCATCAACTGCCATATGTATTTTGGCCGTATTTCCAGCGACAGTTTTACCAATCGCTTGCTCTTCTTCACCTGCCGTGCCCGTACTGTGTTGATGGGCTTTCACAATGCTGCCATCAATAAATTCCCACTCAAGGTCAGGGTCGAGCACAAGCGATTTGAAAATAGTCATTAGTTTATTTTTCGAAGACCAATGATTAAATTGTTGGTAAATCGAAATCCATATACCAAAAAAAGATGGCAAGTCACGCCAAGGCAATCCTGTTCGCATATGGTACAAAATCCCTTCGACTGTTTTTCGTAAATTGGGCTTGTCATAAATTCCGTGTTCGCGCATGATAGTCCGTAGCTTTGACCAGTGCTCATCTGTGAGCATCAGTCTGGGCATTGCAAACTCGTTTTATTGTAGATTGTGGAATCGCAATTTTACGAGTTTGCTCTTATAAATCAATTTATTACAGCGAATTGTAAACAGTCCCTAGTTTTTCAGCCATTTTAATAGCCGCCTCAATTTCCGAACAATGATATTGATCCATCATCTTCCTACGTTCGGCTTTTTCTACTTTTTCAGTCATGGCCAATGCTAAACTTAAACGGGGTGGTATATTGCGGAATAAACCTTTGATGCGATTGCACAATATAACGCCTTCATTATATTTACCGGCTTCTTTTCTCACCGAGCGAAATAGTATTTTTTCTTCTTCTGTTAACGTTTTAAATCGTTCTACTTCTGCCATTTCCGCTTCACTCATGCCTAAGCAAATCCAGAATTCCATCATCGATAGCATTTTACGCGCATCGTTTGGAAAGTCTTTAACGTTCTGCGTGGCAAACCATAGCCATAAACCAATCTTGCGTGCCATTTTTGAGCAACGTGTAACGGATACGGCTGTTAAAGGATTATTAGTAATAATGTGAATTTCATCTCCAAAAAATAGCGTGAAGCGCTCGTCATATTGATGTTGCTCAGCAAGCGAAATGGTCTTGTTCATTGCGCCTATGAAAGCTAAAGCGCGTTGTGCTTCGTAACCTTCTTCTTTAAATAAACCCATTTCTAAAATAGTGACATCGGCTTCCGGCCACGGGGATCCTTCCGTATTAAAATATTGTGATGACAAATTATCCTGGCAAAATAAATCCATATTGGCCGCCATTTTTTTTAAGCGTTTAATCATGTCCTGATCGGATAATTGATTATTCGCTTCCAAGTTCGCTGCTAGACGATGAAATGCCGTAATAATATCGCTGGCGATCATTTGATGCCGGTCATCACGATGCGCGGCTTTGGCGGCTTCCACTACCGCTTGTAATATCCAGTAGCGATCTTGTCGGGTAATTTCAGCTTCTTCCTTGGATTCGCCGCCTGTAATCATTAATTGCGCCGCTAAGGTCATCTCGCCTAAGTAATCACGGTTTTCTTGATTAGCTTCACGCTCAGTTTGTGTGGCGTCTTGATCTAAAGTTTCTAATTCTTGTTCAATTTCATTTTCTGTTTCTTCCAGTAATTCTGCGAGTGATTGATTATTTTTCGCAGCAATTTGCTGTAGCATTTTTTCACTGTCAGCAAAAGGATTTAACGATGTCGCATTATTAAATGAAATTTCAACACGATTAACCGTTAAACCTAAATTTTTAAAATATTCACCGAGTAGTGCAAACGAATTACCAGCATCGACAATGACTAAACGCGGGCGATAAACGGCCATGATGAGCATGAGAAAATAAATAACAAGGGCTGATTTACCAGCGCCCGTTGTCCCCAATATGAGCAAGTGCGAATTAAAATCTTTGTCTGTTGAGTTAAAGGGATCTAATGTCAGTGGCTCCCCGCCACGATTATAAAAAGTCAACGTGGGATGCTGCGTTCCGCGCTCACGGCCATAAAGTGGCAACAAATTAGCAATTTGCTTGGCCGTAAGATAGCGGCTGCGTAATATTCGGGCTTTATCAAACTCGTATGAATAACACATGGGTAAATAGCGCAAATAACTATCGATAGGCATTAATTCATGATCGCCATTTAAGCACACAAAACCATTGCTAGATAAAACCGTTTCAATTTCCGTCTCTTTGTCATAAAGATCATTGATATTATCTCCGCGAATATAAACGCCCATGGTGGTTGGATAAAAATAATTACCACTTTCAATCGCCCGTTTAGCAACAGCGCAATCTTCCCGGGTCATTTCGGCCTCGGTAGAAGTGGCGCGGCGTGTACTTTGTTCGATATTGAAGATATGATTTTTAACGGCTTCCTGGCTTTGAATTACTACGGTTAATTGAAAAATACTGCCTTCTGGAAATTTATCAAATAAACTGTAATGATAATTGCCAAAATTTCTTTCTAAAGATAAATGCCCTATTTTTGGCAGGGAAGATAATCCTAATATGGAAAGATATTTATGAGGTTTTTTATCAAAATACCAAACACCTTGTGCTTGATTGGATTCAGGGACAGAAAAAAATAATTTTTCAGAAAAATCATAACCAAATGGCATGTCTTCATCGCCAGGATAAGGACAACGTTCTAATAAAATATCGGCATTACCTTCACCTTGGCGTGGTGCAGGATTAAACCATTTCACCATCCACTGATAAAATTCTTTTCCTTCGCAACGTTTTATTTTTACACCACAACCTTCCAGTTTAACGCTTAAGGTTTGCGCAACGGTATTTAAATCTTGTGCGGCGGTACGGCCACGCCGCATTTTAGCTAATCCCGTTAAGCGGCGATAAATCACTAAATGTATTTGGCGGCATTTTCCTCGAAAGGGCAGGTTACTGACTTTGCTATCATGAAAAATCCCTTGTGGCTTAGACATCCAGTCAATATGGTTGTCCATTAATGATAAAAATTGTTGCGTATAATGGGTGTTTTTTAAATGTTCTTTAATATACTGGCGCAAGTCATGCTTATAATTTCTAAAGCTACCATAATCATCCTGCAAATAAAACTGCACAATCCAAGGGGATTCCTCATCAAAATAAGCAGGAAAGACATCTTGAAAAATACTCTGAAATCCTTTTTGTAATTGCAACAAATAAAGTTCTGGGCGAGCTTCTGAGGGTACATCTAATAATTCAAAAACAGTGCCGACACTGCGGCCATCGTCCAGTAAAAAGCATTTGTTTTTTGAATCATATTCCATCCAGGGCAATTTCTCGCTGATAGAAGCTGGCCGCTGATAGGATTTAGCCGCATCACGGCGCGTCTCTGGATGTTGCCCGAATTTTAATTTAAAAATATTCAGCATGTGAGCGATAGCCTTATTTAACAAAAGGAGCAAAGTGTTTATCTAAATAATTTTCTTGAAAAGTGAGGGAGTTATAGATCTTATTTTTTAGAGGGTTCCATAAACAGAAAACCTACTGCTGTGAGTAGGTTTTCTGGTAGGATCGAGCGTTCGCAAATTGAAGAAATTATTTCTCATAATTTCAACTTTAAAGAATCAATTATTTCTAATGCCTCCATAGTGACAGGCATATGCTGGTGTAAATTCTTCTTTTTTACCATTTCAACAGAGCCTGGTTTTTCCACAGTACCACTGACGCCATAAACCCGATAAATCTTGTATCTCTCTTTTTGCTCCAATAGCGTCTTTAATTCGTTTTTTGTAAAATTAGCTACTGTTGGCCCTGTATTTTCCGTGCCTTTTACCTCAATAAACTGGTCCTTTTTTTCATATTCACTACTCATCGGATCTTTGTAGATTTTTTTCCGTATATCAATATCATAACCTCGACCACACGAGGCATCTTTAGTTAAATCCTCTTTTATTTTTTTATTAAACCAGGTTACTCTTATAGAGTATCTAAGCGATGAATTAATAATCTTGTCAGGGTTTTTATGTTTCTTTTTGGTGGCTTCAGTAAATTCAAAACCAAAGTCATTCCGTTTTATTTTATCTGTGGGGATGTTATATCTCTCTACGTAATCTTCAATAATTTTGTTATAAGCTCGAAACTCTGCAATTCTGCCAATTAAATTTCTTTCGCCCTTGGTTTTTACTTTTTCTGATTTTTCAAAATGACTGGTATCTTTAGACTTTATATCTTGTAGTTGAATTTCTGGAAGACTGTCTTTTTGTATGATTGGTGTAGGCTTCCCTAATTCTTCGGTTAAAACCGGTTTTCGAGATTTTATAGGTGTTTTAGGTGATTTAGGTGACATAAGCCTATTTTTAGTGGGGGTCTTTGGATCAGGCTTTGGGCGCTCAGGAGTTCTTGGTTCTGTTTCACCAGGATTAGGTTTATTTTGTTGTGCAATGGCCTGCTCACTGGTTTTAGGTTTGGTTGTGCTAACTGGAATGGTTATCTCAGTAAAATTGCTACCTTCCTTACTAGGAGGGTTGGCCGAAATACTCTCACCTTGCGTCTTTGACCGTTTGTTCTTACTAGTCTCTTGTTCTAACGGTGAGTCAGCCGGATGTTTTTTAATTTTGTCTTTATCGTTTTTTAACCCGCCCATTGTATCACTAGTGCTTTTAGTAAGGGGCTTTCTTTTGTTCGAGGCTAGTTGGATGCTTTTATTATGAGCATCTGCTGCTGCGTCATGGTCGCCTTTGGCCTTGAGCGCGAGATATTTGCTTTCCCAAAAATCAGCATCGTTGGGATCCAAGTCGATGGCCTTATTGCACGCTTCGAGAGATGCCTGATAGTCGTCTTTTTCATAGAGCGCCAGGCCTTTGTTGTAGCAAGCCTCAGCATCATTGGGTTTCAAGGCGATGGCCTTGTTGTACGCCTCGATGGCCGCGTCATAG
>CAIUAS010000123.1 GCA_903897205.1 uncultured Gammaproteobacteria bacterium | reverse complement strand
TATCAAAATGGGTTTAAGATTTTCCCCTTCTTTAGTTAGAGAATATTCTACTTTGGGCGGTACTTCGGGATAAACCGTGCGCAAAATTATTTTATCCTGTTCTAATTCTCGTAGTTGTAGCGTTAACATGCGTTGGGTGACACTGGGAACTAGACGACGTAATTCATTAAAACGTTTTTTGCCATCAAGTAAGTGAAATAAAATCACTCCTTTCCATTTATTGCCGATAACATCAAATGCGGCTTCTACTGCGCAGCCATAGTGGCAATTATTTTTCCGCCGGTTTTTTGTGCTTTGAATTTTGTGTAAGTATGTCATAAATAATTTAAAGGTTGGTTGATAGTATACATTTTGTAACTATATTACAAAAATGTGCGTTCTTGTTTTAAGTATAGTTTAAGAATAGTGTAAATTTTTATTTTCATCTATCGAAGAGGGCTTTATGAAAGCACAAGTAATAACTCAATTTGGCGAACCGTCGGTATTTGTAAGTATGGATATACCAAAACCTATGCTAATACCAGGGCATGTATTGATTCGTGTATTAGCGACGAGTGTTAATCCAATTGATTGTAAAATTCGCGCGGGTATGGTGCCAGAGATTGCGCCAGCATTGCCAGCGGTTTTGCATGGTGACGTAGTCGGTGTTATAGAAGAAATAGGGGATGGTGTTATTCAATTTAAGCGGGGCGATGAAGTTTATGGTTTTGTGGGAGGTGTCAAAGGTGCGGGGGGTGCTTTGGCGGAATATATGCTGGCAGACGCCACTTTACTTGCTAAAAAACCAAAAGCATTATCGTTGGCAGAGACAGCGGCGTTGCCCATAGTGAGTATCACTGCATGGGAAGCTCTTTTTAGCAAAGCGAAGCTTAGCGAAGGACAAAACATTTTAATTCATGGTGGGGTGGGAGGAGTTGGCCATATTGCTGTGCAATTGGCAAAGTGGGCTAAAGCCAATGTTTATACTACAGTCCTTGCTGAGGATGATATTAATTTAGCAAAATCATTCGGCGCTGATTTTGTTATTAATGCGCGTGAAGAGAGCGTAGAAGATTACGTTCAGCGTTACACCGATGGAATGGGTTTTGATGTAGTTTTTGATACGGTGGGTGGCCTGAATATTGATCGCTCCTTACAGGCGACCAAAATAAATGGTGCTGTGGTGACTACGTCGGCTCGTTCTACGCATGACTTATCCGTCATGCATAATAAAGGCTTGAGTTTGCATGTGGTGTTTACCTTAAATCCATTATTAACAGGTCTGGGGCGGGCAGAGCATGGTCAAATTTTAATGTCCATTCAGAAATTAGCAGATGCAGGTTATGTAAGGCCTTTAGTAGATAGCCGCTTATTTAAAATTGACCAAGTCGAACAGGCGCATATGCTATTGGAAAGTGGTGGCGCGCGAGGGAAAGTAGTTATGCTTCAAGAATAACATTATGTTTAAATGTATTGATCGTCGTAATTGTTAATGTTAAATTGCATGAACTTTTCAATTTTAACGCGTATGCTAAGGAGTAATTATGCGAAAGTTCATGTGTTCTATGTTTAAAGCGCTATTTTTGGTATTGGCTTACCCGTGTGTTAGTTATGCGGGCTGGCCCGTGTTTTCAGTTCTCTCGACAGATGCTGTCATGAAGCATGTAGTAACTACCAATTGTCCTGCGGGCGAAGGATATATACCCGCAGATACGCAAGTTCCAATTATTAACTCTGGGATACCCCGCGATCAAACCTGGTATTGGGTATATAAAGGAACGAGCAAATGCCAGAAATTGCCCGAGGCAACAACGCAAGCGTTAAAATATATGTTTTATTCGCAAGATGGGCTTTACGCGGGCGCTCATATTAATACGATTTATGGCACTGAGGCAGCAGGCCCCTTGTTTGCTTTTACCTTTACCGTGCCATCTGAACCTGAGGGCTGGGATTGTGGGCCACTCGTTGGTCATGAACCGCCAACTTTAATTGGTTGTGCTAGAGATATGAAGAATAATTAGTTTATAAATTGCAAGGGGTTTCGCTTAGCCCAACCCCTTGTATTTAGCTTAGATTAACTTCCCCAGCAAGCACTTGCCTTCCCTGTTCCTGTAATGCCTTTTTTCCCTGTTTGAGTAAACGTAAAATTGCCACACACACTATCAGCGGTTTGGCTGGTTTCTGCCGCAGGAGCGGCTTCTAATGTATATGTATTAGCGCTTAATGAAGCCAAGGAAAGCGTATAGTAACCATGGCTTGTAGTAGTACTAGCAAGACCTAAATTGCTGGTCATGCTAGCATTATTGTAACTATGATTATTCTCAGCATAATAACGTTCCATACGCGTTGCTATATCTAATAAAGCTATCGTGGCTTCAGCCCGGCGGCTTTTGCGTAGATAACTCATGTAACTAGGCGCGGCTACCATGATAATAATACAGAGAATAACAACGGCTATTAGCATTTCTATTAAGGTGATGCCTTTTACTTTTTTGTTAGGCAGCATGAATAGTCTTATTCTCTTAAGCTGGCAAAATTAAGGTTAAACTCGCTAGTAAGGTGATGAACAAATTCAGCGCCTAAATTATTAGATATCTGATTTAATACGCTTGGTTTTATGGTGTAATCAACAATATTCTCAGATTTAATAACATCACGAGATACGGAATTAACGTTGCCAAAGCCATCGATTAAACCTAAAGGTAGCGCTTGGCTGCCTGTCCATACTAAGCCAGAAAATAGATTAGGATCATTTTTCAAGCGACTGCCTCGACCTTGTTGAACTCTTTGGATAAATTGTTGATGTACATTATCCAATAAAGTTTGTGCATATTGTTGCTCTTCAGGTTTCATCGGGGAAAATGGATCTAAAAAGCCTTTATGATTACCAGAGGTAAACAAACGACGTTCAGCACCGACTTTATGCATCGTATCCACCAAACCAAAACCATCTAATAGCACACCGATTGAACCTACTAAGCTGGCGGGATCTGCATAAATATAATTAGCTGAGGCAGCGATATAATAAGCGGCCGAAGCACATAAATCAGAACAAACCGCATAAACTTTAATTTTTTTATTTTTGGCCTGTAAATAACGGACTTCATCATAAATTTGCGAAGCCTGCACGGGACTGCCGCCAGGACTATTAATATTTAAAATAACGCCTTTAGTAGATTTGTCTTTGTAGGCATCTTGCAAGGCTTCAATAACATTATCTGCGCTTGCTTGATTATTGGCAGCAATAATGCCATCAATGGTGATTAGCGCCACGTGATCTCTAGTGCGGCTAGCCGTGCTTAAATCATTATCGGGCCATAACAAATATAAAATAGCAAACACGAAAATAAAGAATAATAACCTAAAAAATACGCCCCATCGACGCCGGCGCTTTTGTTCTTTAAGCGTTTCAAAGATTAGTTTTTCCAACGTTTTTTGTTCCCAAACTGCGTTATTTACTGGCTCGCTCATGATTAACCTCGCTATTTTGATGGGCGGCATTATAACTAATTTAAACGCATGCGTCTTGTGTTGGATGATTGGATTAATCAGCGCGCACGCTATCATATTTACTTTTCTGTTGTAATTAGCTATAAGAAGCTAGGCAATAATGACTGAAGTTAGGGTTTATACTTATTTCATTAATGTTGTTTTTACGGTAAGGAAGGAATCAAATTTTTATTTAAAGGGTGAATACATGCTGAAAAAAACATTACTTCGTTTAACGCTGGTTGGTGTAGTTGCTATAAGTGCCGTTAGTTTGGCAAATGCTGCTACAGTAACGGGGCCTTATATTGGTGGCCAATTAGGGTGGGGAGATATTCATGCGTCCACGGGAGATTTGCCTGGCCATTCTAATATAACAGCGGCGGTTAATGATTTTAATGCGGTGAACTGGCAAAATTATTCGGCTTCAGTAAAAAATGCTAGTTCAGGTTTGGCGGGGCGTCTATTTTTAGGTTATCAATTTACCCCTAATTGGGCGGTTGAATTAGGATATCTGAAATTCCATGATGCGGATCTGAAGGGAGATTACACAGGCTCAAGTAACCTTGTAGGCTCAGAAGAGGGGATGAGTATACCTACGAACGGAGAAAATTATAGTTACAAAGGCGTGGTGAAAGAACATGCATTTGATTTGGTGGGCAAAGGCATTCTGCCTTTAGAAAATGGCTTTAGTTTATATGGTAAATTGGGTATTGCTTATGTGCAGCAAACAAGTACCTTAAATCAAAGTACAACGCATTCTGGTATCGTACCACCTACCGCTATGACTACCCCTGCTCCGACAAGTGTCACGGTAAATCAAAGATATAGCTCGGACACAAATCGTTTCTTGCCAGAATTTGGTGTTGGTGCAAGCTATGATATCACTTCCAATATGCCAGTCGACTTATCCTGGACGCATATCCAAAAAACCAGCGGTACTATCGAAAGCGCTGATTTTATATCTTTAGGTCTTGCTTATAAATTTAATGCTTAGTTATATGTTGGAGAATAAAAATAGCCGCGATGTCGCTTTGCTTCATCGCGGCTATGCTGGCTGATTAAATCTTAAAATCAGCTTCCCGATAATGCCGTATGTGAACGATATACACGATATCCAGATAAATTCGATAACGCAAAATATATCCCCCTGCCCCAAAGCGTATGAATATGTCACGATAATCGGTTAAATCTTTAACGGGCTTGCCCATGAGTGGGTTTTCTCGTAAACGTTGTGCAGTCTCTTTAATTGCTCTAGCAGCACGCTTAGCAGCTCTGGGATTTTCATTAACGATAAATGCTCTTAGCCTTATGATATCGTTAACAGCACTATCTAACCAAGTTAACTCCCGCATAACGGCCTGTCGCTCTCGTCATCTGTTCCCCACGTATCTAACCACTGCATAACCGCTTGGTCGCTAACAACTTTGCCACTTTCAGCTTCTTGCCAACGCGCAACGGTTTCTTGCTTTAGTTGTTCGTTATATTCTTCTTGCTCTAGATAGCGAACGATGGCCTCTTTCATAAGCCAATGCGGTTTACGATGTTTAATCTCGCCCAAACGGTCTAAGCGCTCTTTAATTTCAGGCTCTAATTTAACTACTTTTGATATAGGTTGATGTGTTGACATAAGTTACCTGCAAGATATTATTAAAAAGTATTACTTAGTAATAAAAAACTGTCAAGTGCAATAAATAATTAACTGTAATGCGGCGCCTTCAGTAAGCAACCGTTCGCATAGCGTATGACCTTTAGGTTAATGATATTTATAAGAAACCAGGTAATAATGACTGAAGCTAGGGTTAATACTTATTTCATTAATATTATTTTGCGCTAAAAATAGATGAAATTTTTAATCTAAAAAGGTGAATACATGCTAAGAAAAACATTGTTTCGTTTAACGCTCACTGGCGTAGCTGCTATAGGTGCCGTTAATTTGGCGCATGCTGCTACGGTAACGGGACCTTATATTGGTGGCCAATTAGGGTGGGGCGCAACTCATGCTGGCTTAAATGATTTACCAGGCAAGCCCAGTGTTAATGCCATAGTAAATGATATTAATGATCCTAATACACAGTGGTTTAATTATTCTGCTAGCCATAGTTCAAGTACAGGTGGTTTAGTTGGGCGCATATTTGTCGGCTATCAATTTAATCCAAATTGGGCTGCTGAATTAGGCTATATAAAATTTAAAGATGAGCATTTCAAAGGCAGTTATATAGGTAGTGGAGTTAATACCTCCCATGTCGATGATTGGGTGGATGTTAATTATGCTTATAAGGGAGTGGTTAAGGAACATGCAGTTGATTTAGTGGGTAAAGGTATTTTGCCGTTAGAAAATGGCTTTGATTTATACGGCAAGTTAGGTATTGCATATGTGCAGCAAACAGCAGCTCGCACTGAGGCTCCTGCTGATTCATCAACTTATACAGGCGAACCATATCCAGGTAAGCGTACAGTAGATACTAACAAGCTCTTACCAGAGTTCGGTGTTGGTGTAAGCTACGATATCACGCCCAATGTGCCAGTCGATTTATCTTGGACCCATATTCAAAAAACCAGCGGCACTATCGAAAGCGCTGATTTTGTATCTTTAGGTCTCGCTTATAAATTTAATGCCTAGTTTTTTTATCTAGATTTTAACTAATCACTGCGGTTTATACTGCAGTGATTAGTTTATCCTTCCAGCTTGAAACGCCGTAAAACATCCCTATATTAAGTAGGTAGGTCTATTTTAAGAGGATGATTTATGAGTTTAAATAAGTTAACCACTAAATTCCAAGCCGCTATTAGTGATGCGCAATCGCTCGCTGTGGGGCGCGATAATCAATTTATTGAGCCTCTCCACTTAATGAAAGCTTTGCTTGCGCAGCAGGATGGCACGACGCGTTCCTTATTAATTAAAGCGAATGTTAATGTAAATAAATTAAATATAGATTTAGACCAGGCAATGCATCAATTGTCACAGGTTGCCGGTTCCGCACCTGGCGAAGTTTATCCCTCAAACGAATTAACTCGATTATTAAATTACACCGACAAATTAGCGCAAAAGCGTAAAGATCAATATATTTCCAGTGAGTTATTTATTTTAGCGGCAGTAGAAGATACGGGAACATTAGGTAGTTTAATGAAGCAAGCCGGCGCTACTAAGGCAGCTATTGAGAAAGCCATCGATGAAATTCGCGGCGGTGAAAGTGTGGGTGATGAAGGGGCTGAAGGGCGGCGTCAGGCGTTAGAAAAATATACGATTGATTTAACAGAGCGTGCTGAAAAAGGTAAGCTTGATCCGGTTATTGGCCGTGATGATGAAATTCGCCGTACGGTGCAAGTATTACAGCGGCGCACTAAAAATAATCCAGTGTTAATTGGTGAACCGGGCGTGGGCAAAACAGCGATTGTGGAAGGTTTGGCGCAGCGGATTATTAATGGTGAAGTGCCGGAAGGTCTTAAAAACAAGCGGATTTTATCATTAGATATGGCGGCATTAATTGCGGGTGCAAAATATCGTGGTGAATTTGAAGAACGTTTAAAAACAGTTTTAAAAGAGGTTGCTAAACAACAAGGCCAAGTTATTTTATTTATCGATGAATTACACACCATGGTAGGCACCGGTAAAGCAGAAGGGGCTATCGATGCAGGTAATATGCTAAAACCAGCGTTAGCGCGCGGTGAATTACATTGTGTGGGTGCCACTACGTTAAATGAATATCGGCAATATATTGAAAAAGATGCGGCTTTAGAACGCCGCTTTCAAAAAGTATTAGTCGATGAGCCGAGTGTTGTAGATTCGAT
>CAIUAS010000122.1 GCA_903897205.1 uncultured Gammaproteobacteria bacterium | reverse complement strand
TTCAAGATAACGATGATTAACTGAACGGATTTCCCATACAGCGCTGCCCCAGAGCGTTTGTAATTCACTACGGGCAAAAGCGGTCATACTACAAATCATAAACTGGTTTCCATTAATAATAATTTCTGTTGCGTAAAATTTAGCGAGAACCAACGATGCACTGCTAACTTACTAACTTAAAGTGTTATTTCGCCAAAATGGCAAAGTAAGCTGGAAAATATACCATCATTAATGAGCTTAGATATAGTAAAATCTTCAAATTAAATAAATGTGCGTAACCTAAAAATGCAACGCTTTGAGATAGATTTCTATAAAATGGAAATAAATTTTTTTTATTATTTATTCGTGTTACTGTATGAATAATTTTAAAGCACATTTATTTTAATCAGAGGTACTAATATGCGTCCTAGCGGCCGACTTGCGAACCAATCACGTCCCATTACCATCGCGCGCCATTATACTAAGCATGCTGAAGGCTCAGTGTTGGTTGAATTTGGCGATACCAAAGTATTATGCAATGCCAGTGTGATAGAAGGGGTTCCTCGTTTTTTGAAAGATAGTGGCCAAGGTTGGATTACTGCAGAATATGGAATGTTGCCGCGTGCAACCCATGGTCGTTCTGAACGAGAAGCAAGCCGTGGTAAACAAACGGGCCGCACATTAGAAATTCAACGTTTAATTGGCCGCGCCTTACGTGCAGCGGTTGATTTGGAATTATTAGGTGAAAATACTATTACAGTCGATTGCGATGTTATTCAAGCTGATGGTGGTACGCGCACTGCAGCGATTACAGGCAGTTGTGTTGCGCTTGTTGACGCCTTACGTTTTATGCAAGCTAAACGTCTCGTTAAGCAAAATCCTTTACGCTTTTTAGTGGCCGCTGTTTCAGTAGGTATTTATCAAGGTACACCCATATTAGATTTGGATTATTTAGAAGACTCTAATGCAGACACCGACATGAATGTGGTAATGACCGAACAAGGCGGATTTATTGAATTACAAGGTACCGCAGAACGTGAAGCATTTCATGCTGAGCATTTACAACAATTATTATCGTTAGCAGAAGTTGGCATTAAACAATTATTTACCAAACAACAAGAAGCGCTTAGTAATAATTAGTTGATTGAGTGAAATATTATACAAGTTAAAAATATTATTTTCGATCTGGGCGGGGTTATTTTAAATATTAACTATCAATTAACCATCCAAGCTTTTCACCCGTTGGGAGCGCCCATTTTGTCAACGATTTTACTAAAAATCCTGAACGCGTTTTTTTATCGATTATAAAACTGGCGCTTAAATGTATCTGAACCGAAAAGCAAACCCTGCTAGACCTTTCCCATCTAAGTTTGATAGCTAGTCCGATTTTCGTTGTTCTCATGTTCACATGTATTAAAAGTTTACTAATCGTTCACCAAAAAGTATTTTCTAAGACCTCGAACTATGCGATAATAGCCATTCTTGAATTTTATATGAGCAACAGGATAGCAAAATGAGTAATATGTCGAAAGAGAAAGAAACCGCCTTACGCAGTGCATTAAGCCAAATCGAAAAGCAATTTGGTAAAGGCTCTGTCATGCGCATGGGCGACGCTAGCCAAATTCCAGTGGAAGCGGTATCTACTGGCTCGTTAGGATTGGATATTGCCTTAGGTATTGGCGGATTGCCACGCGGTCGTGTTATTGAAATCTATGGGCCTGAATCTTCTGGTAAAACAACCTTAACTTTACAGGTTATTGCTGAGTGCCAAAAACTGGGTGGTGTTGCAGCTTTTGTGGATGCCGAGCATGCTTTAGATCCTGCTTACGCAAAGAAACTAAAAGTTAATGTCGATGATTTGTTGGTGTCGCAACCAGACACGGGCGAACAAGCGCTTGAAATTGTGGATATGTTAGTCCGATCTAATGCAGTTGATATCGTAGTAGTCGACTCAGTGGCTGCTTTAACGCCCAAAGCGGAAATTGAAGGGGACATGGGTGATTCACACATGGGGTTACAAGCGCGTCTCATGTCGCAAGCATTGCGTAAATTAACGGGTAATATTAAACGGTCTAACACCTTGGTTATTTTCATTAATCAAATCCGCATGAAAATTGGTGTGATGTTTGGTAATCCAGAAACAACGACGGGCGGTAACGCACTAAAATTCTATGCTTCCGTACGGTTGGATATTCGCCGAACAGGCTCTATTAAAAAAGGTGATGAAGTTGTCGGTAATGAAACTCGCGTGAAGGTAGTGAAGAACAAAGTTGCGCCGCCATTCAGGCAGGCTGATTTTGAAATTTTCTATGGCGAAGGGATTTCACGTATGGGTGAAATTATTGACCTAGGCTCACAACTGGGTTTGATTGAAAAATCTGGCGCTTGGTATAGCTATAATGGTGATCGTATTGGTCAAGGTAGGGATAATGTACGAAATTTCTTAAAAGAAAATCCAAGCATTGCAGCTACCATTGAAAAGCAGATCCGCGAACAATGCCTCACTCAGCCAAAAATAGCAGAAGTGGCTGATACTGAAATAGAAGATGCATAATTAAATAAATAAAGCGGTATCAAAAATTTAAAATACGGCAGCAAATAAGCTGCCGTATTTTATTACAGACGAATTTATCGGGGTTTTTTATTGAACATCTGAAAATTCATTCGTGATGTACACCAAACCCGTTGAGATTTTTACTTATAGGATAAATGTGTTAAGCGAAAAATTAATTTTGCCGCCATCGCCTAGTCAAGTACGTCAAAGCGCTATTCAATTATTAGCGCGGCGTGAGCATTCACGGGTTGAGCTGCATCAAAAATTACAACAGCGTGGTTATCCAAAAGAATTAATTGAAGAACAATTAACTAAATTAGTTAACCAAGGGTTGTTAAGTGATCAACGATTTGCTGAGAACTATATTCGATCGCGTAGCAATAAAGGTTATGGCCCTGTCCGTATTATTAATGAATTACAACAGCGTGGTGTGGTCGAAGAAATCATCGCTACTTTTATGAATGAAATAACCAAAGATTGGTTTCAATTGGCCGAACAAGTAAGACAAAAACGTTTTGGCAAAAAAATTCCGGCCGACTTTGCTGAAAAAGCCAAACAAATACGTTTTTTGCAATATCGCGGTTTCGATATGGCGCAAATTACTAAAATTATGGCTAGATAACCATTGCAACCGCCAGCCTCCCTCTAGCCGAACAAGGAATTTTGCACTAATCTATCTTTCTTAATTAAATACCAGTGAAAATATAATGATGACCAGTAACGAACTTCGCCAAACTTTTTTAGAATATTTTAAAAACAAAGGCCACACGATTGTGGCTTCCAGCCCATTAGTGCCTGGTAATGATCCCACTTTATTGTTCACCAATGCAGGCATGGTGCAATTTAAGGATGCATTTTTAGGATTGGAAAAACGTTCTTATACCAGGGCCGTTACCGCGCAACGCTGTGTGCGCGCTGGTGGCAAACATAATGATTTAGAAAATGTGGGCTATACTGCGCGCCACCATACTTTCTTTGAAATGTTAGGCAATTTTAGTTTCGGAGATTATTTCAAGCGTGAAGCCATCCAGTTTGCCTGGGAATTTCTAACAAAAAAATTAAATTTATCCCCAGAAAAATTATGGGTAACCGTTTATGAAGAAGACGATCAAGCAGCCGATATCTGGTTAAAAGAAATAAAAATCGATCCGGCGCGTTTTTCACGATGCGGAGCGAAAGATAATTTTTGGGCAATGGGCGACACAGGCCCTTGCGGCCCCTGCTCCGAAATTTTTTATGATCATGGCCCCGCTATCGCAGGCGGCCCTCCAGGCAGTTCGGATGCAGATGGCGATCGCTATATTGAAATTTGGAATTTAGTGTTCATGCAGTTTGAACGATTCGCTAATGGTGAAATGAAACCGCTGCCAAAACCCTCCGTCGATACTGGGATGGGACTAGAACGATTAGCCGCCGTGATGCAAGACGTGCATAATAATTATGATATTGATTTGTTCCAAGGTTTAATTCAAGCGATTGCTAAATTAGCGAATATAACGGATTTAACAACGACATCACTACGTGTCATTGCTGATCATATCCGTTCATGCGCATTTTTAATTACGGACGCTGTGATTCCATCGAATGAAGGTCGTGGCTACGTATTGCGTCGAATTATCCGCCGTGCCATTCGTCATGGCAATAAATTAGGGTTACATGAACCTTTCTTTTTTAAGCTAGTGGCTCCATTAGCTAAACAAATGGGTGCCGCTTATCCAGAGCTTGTAAAAGCCCAAGCACAGGTTGAGCGTATTTTATTGCAAGAAGAACAACAATTTGCCCGTACGCTAGATAATGGGTTGAAACTATTAGAGCAAGATCTCAGTAAATTACATGGCAAAATTATTCCTGGCGCTACGGTTTTTCGTTTATATGATACTTACGGATTTCCAGTCGATTTAACGGCCGACATTGCCCGTGAACGCGGGCTTACCATCGATTTTGCCGGTTTTGAACAAGAAATGGAAAAACAACGCAAACAGTCGCAAGAGAGCAGTCAGTTTACGCTGGATTATACGGAACATTTACAAATAGATGCCTGCACTGATTTTACTGGCTATGAACATTTAACGCACGAAGCAGAAGTAATGGCCTTATTTGTGCAAGCTAAACCCGTGCAGCAATTGCAAGCAGGCGAAGAAGGAATGGTGGTATTAAACCGTACGCCATTTTATGCCGAAAGCGGCGGACAAGTAGGCGATACAGGATTATTAGTTAATAAGCAGATGAAATTTGCAGTCAATGATACACGCAAAGAAGGCCCCGTATTTTTTCATCACGGCAAATTGCACACAGGCTCATTAAAAATAGGAGATGTGCTTAGCGCAGAAGTGGACTATAACCAACGTGCCGCTATCGCTTTGAATCATTCGGCAACTCATTTATTACATGCAGCACTGCGCAAAACATTAGGTGAACATGTTATGCAAAAAGGATCATTGGTAGCGCCCGATCGCTTACGGTTCGACTTTGCGCATTTTTCACCTTTAACGGTAGAAGAAATTAAAAATACTGAACAATTAGTCAATCAACAGATTCGCGAAAATCATTCCGTTAACACCCAAATCATGACACCGGAAGACGCTAAGCAACAAGGTGCAATGGCCATATTTGGTGAAAAATACGGCGAACAAGTACGTGTACTCGCTATGGGAAATTTCTCCATGGAATTATGCGGTGGTACACATGTAAGACGCACGGGCGACATTGGCTTATTTAAAATCACGGTAGAAACAGGTGTTGCAGCTGGCGTGCGTCGTATTGAAGCAGTGACCGGTGCAGCTGCATTAAATTGGATTAGTGCTTTAGAAGAGCAACTACAAGAAACCGCGCACTTATTTAAAGCAGGTCGTGAAGGGTTGCTAGAAAAGGCCAAAAAGATAATTGAACATACCCAACAATTAGAAAAACAAATTGATCAGTTACAAGGCCGTTTAGCTAGCGCAGCTATTACCGATTTATTAAATCAAGTAAAAGAAGTCGCTGGCATAAAAATGTTAGCAGCAGAAATCGATGGTTTAGACGCAAAAAGCATGCGGGACATGGTTGATCGTTTAAAAGCTAAATTAGGCAGCGCGGTTATTATTTTGGGCAGCGCCATTGATGGGCGTGCTCAACTAGTGGTGGGTGTAACAAAAGATTATATTAATCGCATAAAAGCCGGCGATCTTATTAATCAATTAGCCAATCATATTGGCGGCAAAGGCGGCGGTCGTCCGGATTTTGCCCAAGCAGGCGGTGATAACGTACAAGGATTAAAAACTGCTTTACGAGCAGCGCAACAATTTTTAGAAACCTTATAAAAAACCGCTTGGCTTTCTAAAGCATTAAATTATCAGAAATTGTTATAACAATTTCTGATAATTTGAATTGGTGACGATAGTTTATTTTAATAAGTCCTGGAAATAACAAAATTGCAAATGCCTAATAACTTATCGCTATTGTTTAAAGATAATTTTTTAAGATAGTAAATAGCTTTTCTTAAGCAGGCTTGTTCTTGCTGTTTTGCTTTAGTTAAGCCTATTAACTGTGGATAGGTAGGTTTATGTTTTATTAAATCCGCATTTTGCGGTTTACCTAATACCTCTGCGCTGCTTTCAATACCAATAATATCATCATGAATTTGAAAGGCTAAACCGGCGTAAATACCAAATTTCTCTAAATTATGTAAGGTTAATTTTCCATTGCAATTGGCAGCTAATGCTCCTAGTAAAACACAAGCACAAATGAGATAACTGGTTTTTAATTTATAAATAGTGGCGAGCTCTTTTAAATTAATTTCGTGATCAATACTATTAATATCCAATAATTCGCCTCCGGCCATTCCGCATGAGCCAACATAATGGCTTAATATCTGAATCATTTTTAAATTAT
>CAIUAS010000121.1 GCA_903897205.1 uncultured Gammaproteobacteria bacterium | reverse complement strand
TTTTGGCCGACTCGACCGACGGACGCTGCGGTTGCGAGGTCATGGATGAGACTCTACTAGTCCACCTTAAGGACGGCAAGGAATGCTTCTTGGGGAATCTCGACACTGCCCACTTGTTTCATGCGCTTTTTACCCGCTTTTTGTTTTTCTAATAATTTTCGCTTACGGCTTACGTCACCACCATAACATTTAGCTAAGACGTTTTTACGTAAGGCTTTCACAGATTCACGTGCAATAATGTGAGCACCAATCGCCGCTTGAATGGCCACATCGAACATTTGACGTGGAATTAGCTCGCGCATCCGTTCTACTAATTGCCGGCCTCGATAAGAGGTTTGTGCGCGATGAATCACTAACGCAAGTGCGTCGACTTTATCACCATTAATTAAAATATCCAACTTCACTAAATCGGCCTGTTGGAACCTGATAAAATGATAGTCTAAGGAAGCATAACCACGACTTAATGATTTCAATCGATCAAAGAAATCTAGCACGACTTCATTCATCGGCAATTCATAGCTTAACGCTATTTGTTTACCCGCATACTGCATTTTAGTTTGGACGCCGCGTTTTTCATTACATAAAGTAATTACATTTCCTAAGAATTCCTGCGGTACTAACATATTGGCCTGGACAATAGGTTCGCGCATTTCAGCAATATTATTAGGTATCGGTAATTTTGAAGGATTATCGACTTGAAGCAGTTCACCTTTAGTCGTAAGCACTTCATAAACGACGGTTGGCGCTGTCGTGATTAATTCTAAATCATATTCACGTTCTAAACGCTCTTGCACAATTTCCATGTGCAATAAACCTAAAAATCCACAACGAAAACCAAATCCTAATGCCTCAGAGACTTCAGGTTCATAAAACAAAGAAGAGTCATTCAAGCTTAGTTTGCCCAATGCTTCACGAAAGGCTTCATAATCCTCTGCATTAACAGGGAACAGCCCTGCAAATACTTGTGGATGTACTTTTTTAAATCCAGGTAGCGCCTCTTTCGCCGGATTACTGGTATGCGTGAAAGTATCGCCGACTGGTGCGCCATGAATATCTTTAATTCCAGCAATGATAAAACCAACTTCCCCTGCCGATAAAGCTGATTTCTCTAAGCGTTTCGGGGTAAACACGCCCACTTTGTCGATCAAATAAGTTTTACCTATCGACATTACTTGAATTTTTTCACCGGGTTTTATCGTCCCGTTTTTGACTCGCACTAACGAGACCACTCCTAAGTAGCTATCAAACCAGGAGTCAATGATCAATGCTTGCAAAGGTGCCGTCGGATCGCCGGTAGGCGCCGGAATGGTAACAATGAGTCGTTCTAGTAAATCTTCTACGCCTATGCCGCTTTTTGCGCTAACTCTTATGGCATCTTGGGCAGGAATACCAATAATATCCTCAATTTCCTGGATAACACGCTCAGGTTCCACTTGGGGTAAATCAATTTTATTTAAAACAGGTAATACCTCTAACCCCTGCTCAAGAGCGGTATAGCATACCGCTACCGTTTGCGCTTCTACGCCTTGTGCGGCATCAACCACCAATAAAGCACCTTCACAGGCGGCGAGTGAACGTGACACTTCATAGGAAAAATCGACATGTCCAGGAGTATCGATGAAATTAAGCTGGTAGACCTGCCCATTGTGCGCTTTATAAGATAGCGTCACGCTTTGGGCTTTAATGGTGATTCCACGCTCACGTTCTAATTCCATGGAATCAAGCACTTGGTGTGCCATTTCACGTTCACTTAAACCACCGCATAGCTGAATAAATCGATCAGCTAAGGTAGATTTTCCGTGGTCGATATGGGCAATAATTGAAAAATTTCGGATGTTTTGCATGGTAACGAATCTTAAACTATATAGCTAAAAATGTAATGTTTTGAGTTATGGCCGCCAATTATAAGGATAAACATAGCCATTTTGGTAGCACTTCCCAAAATCCTTAACTTCTTGAGAAAAAGCTTACAAGCCTAATCGGCATTTTCGTATTTGACAATAGCTAGCTTAGGCTATACTTACTCATGTGAAGGATTATCACAATTATCATAAAATACTAAAAGGAGATTTTACATGGATACCTTACTCACTCATTTAGAAACAATTGTTCCAACCTTTCTTGCCGTCATGAGCTTAGTATTATTTACCCCTAAAACCCGCTGGTTTTCTTATGCAATTACTTTACTGGCTGTTGGCGCAGAGCTTATACCATTAACAGTAAACATGACAGCATTACTTGCATGTGCTTCTTGCTTCCTTGGGTTGCTAATTAGAGAATATATGCAAACCCATAATTTAGAAAAACCAATTTTTAGCAAACATCACTCTTAGTAATCCGCTATTGTAGTCTTTGCCACAGCAAACGCGGCGACTTATCTTGCTGCTCGCCGCGTTTCAATCATAAGATGATTGTGTCGTTATTATAAACAAATAATTGGGCGCGCAAACGTCTGAAACTCGCTTCAGGTAAATTATCAGGCAGAATAATAACAGCCAATTTCTTATTGTTATTTTGCCCTATAAAATTTAATACCACTAAATAAAGGCTACGATAACTATTGCCCCGCAGTTTTACCGGATAATAATTGCCTGTTTTATCTTGCAATACCCACTCGTTTTTCTCTTTAGGCCAAAGCTTAATAATAGATTTGGCACTTAATAACAATGCATAACGCCTTACGCTGCTTAAAAAATGAATTAAAACTATAAGTATGATTGGCAAAAGCACAAACCAACTTAGCGCCAAAAACATAAGTGCAATAACAGCGCCTAGATGTATAAATAACAATATGCCAGCGAACAAATAAGAAGGTTTTAATAGTAAGGGTTGTTTAAACACCACTGCGTACTCTGTTAATCAGCATTGCCAACTCAGGATCATCAGGTTGTACATGGCCTATTAACCATCCATATAAATCCTGATCAGTACAAGCTAGTAATCTTTCAAAAATCACTTGTTTATCCGCCAATAAATTTGGAAATACCTTTTCTAAAAAAGGTAGCAATAACAAATCTAATTCCAACATACCACGCCGGCAACTCCAGCGTAATTTAGCTATTTTTTCATTACTCATTTTTTATCGCTTCAAAATATTGAGCCTGTGCATATTGAAACAAAATCACAGGATCATGGGGTTGTAATTCATTGGCTTTTGCAAATGCCTGCGTTGCTTGCAGAAAATCTCGTTGGCTCACATAAAGCTTCCCTAATAAAAACCAACCACGCGCACTGGTAGGATCTTGCGCTAAATGCTGCTTGAGCATAACAATAAGCTGTTCAGGGCTGCCTAATTCCAGTGGTAAACGTTGCGCTTGCAATGCGGTTTGCTTAGCCTCCGTTAATGCTAGCACTTGTTTATAAGAACCTAAATGCCAATATAAAATATAGGTAATGCCAGGTATTGCAAGCATTAATATAATAGCGATCAACCCACTATTTTTTATCGCCACCTTTTTATCTGATGGACGTAAATTAACATCACTAACATCAGCCGTTTCTGTATCGATTAATAAATTTTGCTGTAATTCGATCTTTGCCAAGGGTAATTGTTCTTTGGTAAATAAACCCGCTTCATATTCTGCTTGCAACTCCTGCAAACGATGTCGATACAGCGTTATATTTAATTGGTTAGAATGCCGATTAGCAATAATTTGCGCTTTTTTAAGCGGTATTAAAATAAATAAAATAGCAATTAAACAAAGAAATAGCGTAGCGATCCAAAAACTTAGCATTAGGTATAATTAATCCTGCTTAGTGACTAATAAAGCTTGCAGCCGTTGTTGCTCACTTAACGTTAAGGTAAGTGATACTGATTTTTTTTTAGGTTTTTTGATTTTAAAAATTAAGAATAAAATAGCGCTAATAAATAATCCCAAAGGAGCTAGCCATAAAAAATAAGTATTGGTTTCAAAAGGTGGTTTAAACAAAATAAAAGCGCCATAACGCTGTACCAAGTATTGCTTAATTTGTTGTTTAGAATCCCCCTGCCTGATCATATTGGCAATTCGTTGGCGTAAATCACTGGCTAAGACCGCATTAGAATCTGCTAAAGATTCATTTTGGCACACCAAACAGCGAAATTCCTGGGTTAATTCGGCAAAGGTTTGCTGCTGTTCTTTTGAATTAAATAGGTAAGTATTTTCAGGCATCGCAAAAGCCAGCATGGCGAATGCCCACAAAAATATCATCAGAAAGATTTTTTTAATTTTGGTCATTACCGCTAATAAGCTCTGAGTGCGTTAGTGTGCCTGTAGGAAAAAAATACTAAGCCTAATTCCGTTTATTGATTACAGAAATACAGCCTCTTCTGCGCAGAAAAACAATTAAGCAGATCAGAATAATCACAACCAACAAGCCGATTAAAATATCCGTATCTAGCATATCAATAATATGCTCGGCTCTTTCGCCAAAAAAATAGCCTAACGATAAAAATGTTGCCACCCAAACTATTGCCCCAGGATAAGCAAATAAGGCGAACTTTTTATAATCTAATTGCGTAGCGCCTGCCACATAACCTGTGAAGTGGCGCAAGCCTGGTACAAAATAACCAAAAAAAAGCGTCCACTTACCAATTCTTTCAAACCAATTTCGAACACGAGTTACGCGTTCTTCGGTTATACCAACCCAACAACCCACCTTTTTCGCCAAGTAATTTCCTGCAGCTCTGCCTAAAAAATAACTTAGCGTGATGCCGCACAAGCTGCCCATTAAACATGCAATAATGGTAGTGACGCTCTCGATCTGCCCCTTCACCATTAAATAACCACAAAACACCATAATAGTTTCATCGGGAATTGGCAGCCCAAATATCCCTAAAGCTAATAAGCCAAACAAGGCAAAACCGCCATATTGAGTTAACCATGGTAAAATTGAATCAGGTAATGGCATAATGGCAAGCTCGATAATCTTTAAATGAAGTTAATACTATGCTTGAATTCAATTTATTGCAAAAAATGATTATTTGGATAATTCCAGTAGTCTTTGCAATTACCTTACATGAAGTTGCTCATGGTTATGTCGCCAATCACTTTGGCGATCCCACCGCCAAATTTTTAGGTCGTTTGACGTTAAATCCGTTAAATCATATTGATCTGCTCGGTACCATCATCATACCGGCTTCGCTTTATTTACTAGGTGGGTTTATTTTTGGTTGGGCCAAACCGGTGCCGGTTGATTGGCGTAACTTGCGCAACCCTAGACGTGATGGCGCTTTAGTTGCTCTAGCGGGCCCATTCGCTAATTTAATCATGGCGGTCCTGTGGGCAATCGTTATTAAAGCAGGCATATTACTACACAATAGCGGCGTGTTATCAGGCGATGTGCTGGTAGCTATGGGTATGATCGGTGTTTCTATTAACCTCCTTTTAATGGTATTAAATTTAATTCCCATCCCGCCTTTAGATGGTAGTCGCATTCTCAGTAGTTTTTTATCGCCACGTACAAGCGTTCGCTACAATCGCATTGAACCTTATGGATTTTTAATTTTATTAGCCTTAATGGCTACTGGCTTGTTAAGCAATTTTATGATGCCATTGGTTGTTAGCCTACAAACATTATTAATTAAATATATCAGCTTAATCTAAGGCACTTCACTTTTTATGAAAATTAACTCTCATAATCCTATCGGAATTTTTGATAGCGGCATTGGCGGTTTAACGGTGGCAAATGCGGTCACGCGCTTACTTCCTAATGAATCTATTGTTTATTTTGGCGATACCGCACATACGCCTTGGGGTGATAAATCGACCGCCGCTATCCAAGCTTATTCCATAAGAATTTGCGATATGCTATTACAACAAAATTGCAAACTCATTTTAATTGCTTGTAATACAGCTTCGTCCGCAGCTTATGAATTAGTAAAAGAATATTTAGGTAATCGAGCCCAACTGGTGGATGTGATTGATCCCATCGTTGCTCATATGCGAGAGCATTATGCAGACAAAGTCATTGGTTTAATTGGCACCAAGCAAACGATTAGTTCTAATATTTACAAAAAAAAAATAGACGCTCTAAATGTCGGCATACAATTACAATCAGTGGCCACGCCATTACTGGTTCCATTAATTGAGGAAGGTTTTGCTGACAGCAAAATCACGGAAGAAACTATCCGGCAATATTTATCCCTGCCTAACTTAAATAATATAGAAGCCTTGATATTAGGCTGCACTCACTACCCTTTAATTAAAAATTATATCTTAAATTTTTATCAGCATAAAATAACAATTATTGATGCTTGCGAAATTGTTGCTCATTCAGTGCAGGGCTTATTATCTTTCCATAATTTATTAAACCGCGACACTTCCTCTCATAAGAAAATATTTTATGTTTCTGATTACACAGCAACTTTTGAAGAACATGCCAAATTTTTCTTTTCCGAAGCTATTCATTTAGAACAATACCCCTTGTGGGACACCTAAAACCTCTTAGATAATCCCATACGCAAAAACATAATTGCGCTGGCAAAATTGCTATAATGTGCTAAACTTAGGCGAATAAAATTTTTTAACAATTTGCGAGGTCTATATGGCTTTTGGTAACAATTATCGTAACGATTTTGATAAAGAACAACTCGTTGCTCAACGCACAGAGTCAGTGCTATCTACTAACACTGTATTACGCAATACTTATCTCTTATTAGCAATGACCTTGCTATTTAGTGCAGCTACCGCTGGCTTAGCCATGGTGAATAATGCGCTGCCAATGAGTCCGTGGATTACACTAATTGGCTATTTTGGCCTATTATTTTTGACGCAAGCGTTGCGTAATAGTGCCTGGGGATTAGTTTCCGTGTTCGCGCTAACGGGTTTTATGGGCTACACTCTGGGGCCTATCTTAAATTTCTACATTCATAGTTTTAGTAATGGTAGCCAGCTAGTGATGATGTCTTTAGGTTGCACCGGCTTAATCTTTTTTGCTCTATCCGGTTATGCATTAGCCACTCGCAAAGACTTTAGCTATATGGGCGCTTTTATAATGGTAGGAATGTTAGTTGCCTTTCTTGCTAGCTTAGGCGCTCTGTTCTTCCATATACCCGGCTTAATGTTAGCGGTATCAGCCATGTTTATATTGCTGTCCTCTGGCGTAATTTTATTGCAAACCAGCCAGATTATTAACGGTGGCGAAACCAATTATATTATGGCCACAGTGACTTTATATGTTTCACTCTATAATATTTTCATCAGTTTGCTTAATCTCTTAAGCGCCTTTAGTGGCAACCGAGACTAATTAAACTTTTACCCTATGGCGAGGCATTTACTTCCTCGCCATCTTAATTTATCTTTTTGGCTAATTCCTTGAACTTTACCATCCTCATTACGGCCCCTGTCTTTGATAGCCAAGGCGCATATAGTGCCTATCAATTTGCCAAAAATGTTTTCGCTAAAAGCCATTCTATTGAACAAATATTTTTTTATAATGCGGGTGTTTATAATGCTAATCGCTTTATAGCCCCTCCTTCGGATGAGTTGAATTTGGTTCAGTTATGGCAAATGTTAGCTAAACAATATTCTATTAAACTTCATCTCTGCGTTGCCGCTGCACAACGCCGTGGGGTGATAGAAAAAAACTTAGCGGATGGCTTTAGCATCACAGGCTTAGGACAATTAATTGAGGCCATTAACGCTAGCGATCGCTTTATAGTATTTAATTAACCCTATGGAAAATCTACCCAAAAGCATGCTCTTTGTTTTGCGACAGGGGCCACATCAAACTCCTCAAGCCCGCGAAGCATTTGATATTTTGTTAATGGCCAGTAGTTTTGCTAACAAAATAAGCTTACTGTTTTTAAGTGATGGTCTCTTTCAATTAATCAAACAACAAGACACTACTTTGCTTGCAATACAAAATTTTACTTCAGCCTATAAAGCTTTAACACTCTATGATATTAATAATGTTTATGTCGCTAAAGACGATTTACTTGCCCGTGGCTTAACTGAAGCTGATTTAATATTAGCAACGACATTGCTTGATGATATTGAAATTTCAGCTTTAATAGCGCAGCATGACATCATTCTTAACTATTAACGCTTCATTCACCCAGCATGTTACATATTATTAACAAATCACCTTTTATATCCTTAGCTTTAAAAGATTGCCTGCGCTTCGCTGGTAATACTGACGCTATTTTACTTATTGAAGATGGCGTCTACGCGGCGCTAGAGACTTATATGAGCAAGCATTTAATTCCACTCAACTTAAATCAATTAACGATATACGCTTTAAATGAAGATATTTACGCGCGAGGTTTAATAGATAGAATTAGTAGTAAAATTAATATTATTGATTATCCTGGTTTTGTTGATTTAACATTAACAAATAATCCTATTCAAACCTGGTCCTAACCATGACGCAAACAATTATCAATACTGAGCCTGTATTAGATAATGAAGGTTATCTCGTTGACATGACCACCTGGACCAAGGAAACCGCGCTAGAAATTGCTCGACTTGATGAACTTGCGCTGACGAATGAACATTGGCTAATCATCAATTATTTACGCAACTTTTATCAGCAATTCCCTACGATTAAAACCCCTACTATGCGTGTTTTAATTAAAGAATTAATTCCCTTATTAGGCACAGAAAAAGCAAATAGCATTTACTTTCATCAATTATTTTCTAAGGGGTTAGTCCAAGCATGCCGAATCGCCGGTTTGCCTAAGTCTACTCGATGCAATAAAAATGTTTTTTAATTTCTATAATCTATCCTTGTTAAACTATTTATAATGGCAAAACTTTCTATTAGTAAACTTAGTTTTCTCCAATTTGGTCCCTTTGATTTAACGGTGCAACCCAACGAATGTGTTGTCATTTCAGGACCTTCCGGTGCAGGCAAATCGCTTTTATTACGCGCTATTGCTGATTTAGATCCCCAGCAAGGCATTATTTCTTTAGATGGTAAAAATAATTTTTTATTTTCACCCATTGAATGGCGTAAAAAAGTTGGTTTATTGCCTGCAGAAAGTGAGTGGTGGTATGAAACCGTTGGCGAACACTTTCGTCATATTGAATCCACCTGGTTCACCCAATTAGGTTTTGATCCTGCCATAGCCAAGCGTGCTATTAATGGTTTATCGACCGGTGAACGCCAACGATTAGCTTTATTACGTCTATTAACTAATAAACCTGCCATATTATTGCTTGACGAAGCCACAGCAAATCTAGACAGCGAAAACACGCAGCGTATGGAAGCATTAATTTCTGCCTATAAACAACAGCAACAAGCAGCTATTATTTGGGTCAGTCATGATATACAGCAAATTGCGCGAATTGCCGATAAACATTTTATGTTAAGAAATAATTCGCTAACACAGGTAAGCTAATAATGGGAATTATCGAACTTTCTCTAAAAGATTTAATGAGTGCGGCCGCACTCATCATCGTCGTCGTTATTATTACTATATGGCAGCAATTAAAGCTTACTAAAAGTATCATTATTTCAGCTATTAGAACGGTCATTCAACTACTCGCCATTGGATTTATTCTGCATGCTATATTTGCGCAACCTAAATTTATTTGGGTTATTGCGTTAGCTACCGTCATGTTATTAGTTGCTAGCCATGAAGCTGTAGCCAGACAGAAAAAACGATTTAGTGGTGGATGGAACTTTAGTTTTAGTTTATTTTCATTACTGTTTGCTTCTTTTGGCATTACGATTTTCACACTCAATATTATTATTGGCGCTCATCCCTGGTATGCGCCGCAATATGCTATTCCGCTATTAGGTATGGTTATTGGTAATACGATGACAGGAATTTCCTTAAGCCTAAATCAATTAACCCAAACCGTTTGGCAACAACATCGCATCATTGAACAACGCTTATTATTAGGCGAATCAGCTAAACAAGCTATTGCGGATATACATCGTGATAGCATCCGCATTGGGATGATCCCCAGCATTAATGCAATGGCCGTTGCCGGCATTGTCAGCTTACCAGGAATGATGACAGGACAAATTCTCGCCGGCATTTCTCCTATCGAAGCTGTTAAATATCAGATTATGATTATGTTTATTCTCACTACAGCCAGCAGTTTTGGCATTATGCTAGCGCTTTCATTAAGCAGTAAACGCTTGTTTGATGAGAGACAACGATTAAGATTAGATCGACTTATTAATAACTAAAATTTCAATCCCGAAACGAATTTTCTGGCTGCTGCGCTGCAATTTTTATATATTCATGTAACCGCTCATCAGTAAGCAACTGACGATTTTCATCACACACATGCCCCGCTAAATCTTCCGCTAATTGTGCAGCTGTCTCAAACATTAAATTAAAAATAGTTTTAGAATTAGTAAATGCTGATACCCGCATAAACAAGCTTAACCCAGGACAACTAAGCGCACCCATATTAGCCATATCAAAGACGCCAGGCTCTACCGCAGAACACAAGCTAAATAACACCTGTTCACCCGCTTCATCAAAACGATGAAAAATCCCCATCTTACCAAACTGCAAACCCGCCGCCGTAACCGCCTGTAATAATTCATATCCAACAAAAGACCGCTCTGGCGCCGCCATAACATGTAACACTAAAATGTCTTTCTCAATTATTTTTTGCTTAGATACAGAATTAAATTTAACAGGTGCTACTAGGGTTGAATAATTGGAATCAACTTTAGCAGTGGTTAATGATTCTGGCTGAACTAACAAATCATCAATTGCACTAAACCCCAACGAAGCAATGGCTGAATCTATTTTATCTACTGTGGGCAATTCATTTGAAATAAAAGGTTCCTTACCCTCATTCAAATGGCCAGAAACATGCTTATCCTTAATAAGTTCTTTGTCTTCAATCCTCTTACCCTTTTTCTTCTCTTTAGAATAACTAGCTTGCCTATTTTTCTTGGAACCTCCCCAAAAAATCAAAGCAAGGGCAAGCACACCCAACCCAGCAATTATAATTAGCGCTAGCACAAGACCTGCCGTCATAGGTTATCACCTCTTTCGTAATATAAAAATTTTCTCTAGTTAGATTACCAAGCAGCGGCGTTTATAAATAAAAAACCAAGCACTACGCCTCAGCTAATGCCATCGCTTCTTCAACATCGACCGCCACCATCCGAGAAACCCCCGGCTCTTTCATCGTTACACCCGCTAAATGCGTCGCCATCTCAATCGCTACTTTATTATGGCTAATAAATATAAATTGTACTTTCTCAGCCATTTGTTGTACCAAACGACAAAAACGTCCCACGTTAGCATCATCTAATGGCGCATCAACCTCATCGAGTATACAAAATGGCGCTGGATTTAAGTGGAAAAATGAGAACACTAACGAAACCGCCGTTAAAGCCTTTTCACCACCAGAAAGCAAATGAATAGTACTATTACGCTTACCTGGTGGCTGCGCCATAACATTCACACCAGCCGATAATAAATCATCGCCCGTTAATTCTAACGATGCACGGCCACCACCAAATAATGCAGGAAATAACGCTTGAAAATGCTCATTCACTTTATCAAACGTTTCTTTAAAACGTGAACGTGTTTCCTTATCTATTTTTTGCATAGCATCTTCCAACACACTCAATGCTTCGGTTAAATCGGCATATTGTGCATCTAAATAAGCTTTACGCTCCGACTGAACAGTAAATTCATCAATCGCCGCTAAATTGATTGGGCCCAAACGGTCGATTTTGCGCGTTACCTGTCCTAATTGTTCTTCCCAAGCAGAAT
Organism: uncultured Gammaproteobacteria bacterium; assembly: GCA_903897205.1. Taxonomy (GTDB): domain Bacteria; phylum Pseudomonadota; class Gammaproteobacteria; order CAIUAS01; family CAIUAS01; genus CAIUAS01. Next base: position 9,768 of record CAIUAS010000121.1, on the reverse strand, counting down.
CGGTCGCATCCATGGGTAACTCTGCTAATACGATCGCTAAATCATGCCCACTTTCCACTAATTGTTCTTGCAAGGTTTTGCCACGAACATCAAGTGCCTGCCCTGCCATACGAGCTTGCTCAAGCCCACTGCGAATATTTAATGCGCTTTGCTCCGTTTCCTGACGGCGTTTTTCCAATATACGTAAATCGCGATCAAATCTTTCTAGCTGCTGACGTGCAGACAATAATTCTTGCTCTACTTCACCACGTTGCACCAATAAAGTTTCCAATTGTTCTCTATATTCGAATAAAGGAGTATCCCCATCAACTAGTACTTGCTGTAAAGAACTTTGTTTTTGCTGCAAATTTTGTAGTTGTTGTTCTAAGCGAAGATTCGTTTGCTGTGCATTTTGCAGTTGCATTTTGGCAGCTTGTAACTGCAAAGCATATTGATGCACTTGATTTTGATCTGCACCAGCTTGCACACGCACGGCATCAACTGCTGCTTGATAATTAGCTTTTGCTTGTAACAATTCATCATGCTGCTGTTTATGTAATTCAAGCATCTGCTGAACTTCGGTCAGCTTTTCCTGTGCTTGCTTCATTGCACCTTGATCACCCTCTAACTGCTGCAAACAATCTTGTAACTCAGCATTAATTTGTTGTGCACGTTGTTGCATTTGGTTAATACGTGCTTGCTTAACTTGCTGCTCCGCTTTCAATTGTGCTTGCTTAGCAAGTAATTCCGCCAGCTGACGTTGTTTAGCATCGCGCTGCGCTTCTAATTCATGTAACTGCGTTTGGCCTTGCTCCCACTTTTCCTCTGCCAGCATAACGGCTTCTGCTTTATCTTCCAGTGCAAGATTGATTTCTTCAATTTCACGTTTGCGCTGTAAAATACCTGTTTTCGCATCAACTTCACGCGCAACACGCAACCAACCATTACCCAACCATATGCCAGAACGAGTTACCACCGATTCATGCGCCGCTAACTGGGCGGTTAATGCTAATGCTTCTGTTAAATTATCAACCACATAAACACCGTTTAATAAAGCAGTTAATGTGATAGGTGCCTGTACTTTGCTTAATAAGGTGGCTTGCTGTCTTAAAGTTAACTCAGGGGCATTAATATTATTAGGCTGCGCTACAAAGCTTAAATTTCCTTGCGGTAAATCCGTCAGTATATTTTCAACTGTTTGTAAATTATCGATATAAAGCGCTTGTAAATAAGGGCCCAAAACAGTTTCGACCGCCGCTTCCCAGCCTTGCTCTACTTGCAATAATTGAGCAAGCCTTTGCTTGTCTTGCAATTGTTTTTGCTGCATCCACTCTGCCACTATACCTTTTTGTTGTCCTAGGGCAGCTTCTTGCAAAGCTTCTAAAGAAGCATGTTGGCCACGCAAAGTTTGCAATTGGCTTTTTGCAGCATCTAATTCTTTAATGATTGCTTGATTTTGTTCGCGTTGAGAAGTTAATTGCCATAAAATATTTTGTAATTCTTCCTCACCTTGCGCATGGTGTTCTTGCAATTCTTCTAAGCGTAATTCTAATTCTTCTGCACCCTCTGGCGACAATACAATACCTTGCTGCTCTTGTTCTAAGCGGGCAATACGTTGACTCACACCAGCAATATGTTGTTCTAAATGATGAATACGGGTTTGTTCTACCTGAGCTTGCTGGGTTGCTTGCGCTGTTTCACGATTAAATTGTTCCCACTGCTGCTGCCACTCACGCAATACTTGTTCGTTCTGTATTAAAATTTGCTGGGATTGCGCCGCTGCTTCTTGCGCAATTTGCCATTTAGGCTCTACCTCAATGACTTCTTCCGTTAAATTCTCAATTTGCGTTTGTACTTGTTTTAATTGCTCTTGAGCTGATTCCCATAATCGCAAGGCTTCCGCTTGTTCGGTTTCCAATTGCTCGCGGCGTTCATGTTGATGTTGAAGGGTTTGCTCAATTCGTGAAACTTGAGTGCCTAATTCATAATACCGCGCTTGCACTTCATTAAATAAAGTATGGGCTTCACTTTGTTGCGCACGCTCTTGCTCTAAAGAAGCTTCGATTTCATGCAAAGCATCCGTTGCCGTTTGCAATTGCTCTTCTAAGGTTTGAATAGAAAGAGTTTGTTGGGATAATTGCTCATCCAATACGCGATAACGCACCGCTTGTAATTGTGCACGCAGTAAACGCTCTTCTTGCTTTAACACTTGGTATTTTTCAGCGGCATTGGCTTGACGTTGCAAGTGATTTAACTGGCGGGCCAATTCATCACGTAAATCATTTAAGCGAGCTAAATTTTCCTGCGTATGTTCTATGCGAGACTCTGTTTCACGCCGACGTTCTTTATACTTAGAAATACCCGCTGCTTCTTCCACAAACATTCGCAATTCTTCAGGTCTTGCTTCTACTACCCTTGAAATGGTTCCTTGTTCAATAATCGCATAACTACGTGGCCCTAAGCCCGTTCCTAAAAATAAATCGGTAATATCCTTACGACGACAACGGGTATTATTTAAATAATAATTCGATTGACCGTCACGGGTAATTTCTCGGCGAATAACAATTTCGCTATACGCACCATATTGACCGATTAAGGAACCATCAGAATTATCAAAACATAATTCAATCGACGCTTGCCCCACGGGTTTACGCGTAGTCGAACCATTAAAAATAACATCATCTAAAGATTCACCGCGCAACTGTTTGGCAGAGCTTTCACCCATGACCCAACGCACTGCATCGATGATATTAGATTTACCACAGCCATTAGGCCCTACAATAGCGGTAAGATTACCTGGCAGGGGCACCACTGTTTGATCAACAAAAGATTTAAAACCGGCTAATTTGATACTCTTCAAGCGCATGGTATTTATTCGTTAAAATTAAGGGTTGCAAGAAAATCTAGACGCGCAGTTTACCTTAACTCTATAGACTTGGGGAGAGTAAATTTTAAACATGTTAAGAAATTATAAAAACCTCGTCCGCCAATAGCTCAGACCATCAACTTCATTTAGCTATGCTTAATGACCATATAATATTCTAAAATCGCTTTTCCAGCGTTAGAAAAGTCATGAGGAACGGAGGGATCGAAATATAAACTATCCCCTTTTTTTAAGTGAAAAACCTGCTGATCAATTTTAATTTCCAATAAGCCTTTGGTAACTAAAATATATTTTTCTTGCCCTGGGGTATTAGCAGACAGACATTTTAGCAAAGAGGCGCCAATGGGAAGCTCAACTTGCAGCCATTCTATTTTTAACCCTTCAAATACGGGGGAAATATTGCGTCGTTTAATATGTTGCGCATCTTCCCAAACAGCCTGCTCATCTCTGGGCAAAAAAACCACCTGAGTGGTTTGTGGGACATGCAACATTTCAGAGAGTGTCTTATTAAGCGCTCTGGCCAGACGAGAAGCCACCTCTAGCGTAGGCTGAACTTCATCGCGCTCAATCTTTGAAATCATGGATTTGCTAATACCAGCCTTGTCAGCCAGTACTTGCATACTGAATCCTAACTGCTGACGTAAAGTTTTTAGTGATTCTGCAAAATAGCTCATCGTAACCCTAGTTGTGTATTTATGGTATATACCAATCCCGTTGCGATTTTGCGTTTTATAAACTATAAGAAGGAGTACCGCCGCGACAAAACCCCGAGCCACCGATGTTAGCTAGCGCAATAAAAACGCAAAATCGCAACGGGTTTGGTATATAATAACGAATTATATGAAACAATGGGGATTGGTTAATTAATCCTCTTCTGGAAAATCCGCATTCGAATAAACGTTTTGTACATCATCGAGATCTTCAAGCATATCAATTAATCTTGTCATTTTCTCAGCCGTTTCTTTATCAAGCGCAACAGAATTTGCAGGGACATACGTAATTTCTGCCTGCGCTGGCTCAAGCTTATTCGCCAACATGGTTTCTTTAAGTTGATTAAATTCTTCCGGTGTTGTGGTGACATCAATGCTGCCATCATCATTATTAGCCACATCTTCAGCACTTGCTTCTAACGCAAGTTCCATGATGCGATCTTCATCTGCGCCAGGCGCAAAGGTAACAACCCCTTTTTTAGTAAATAGATAAGCCACCGAACCTTCCGTACCTAAATTACCCCCACACTTAGTAAAAGCATGACGCACTTCGGCAACCGTTCGATTACGATTATCGGTCATGCATTCCACCAACACGGCAACGCCCGCCGGTCCATAACCTTCGTAGCGAATTTCTTCAACGTTCTCACCTTCTAAACCACCGGCGCCGCGTTTAATAGCGCGTTCGACGGTATCTTTTGCCATATTTTCGCCAAATGCTTTATCAAGCACCAAACGTAAACGCGGATTAGCACCCGGATCAGCGCCGCCCATGCGTGCCGCAATCGTTATTTCACGAATTAATTTAGTAAATACCTTACCGCGTTTAGCGTCTTGTTTACCTTTACGATGTTGAATATTCGCCCATTTACTATGTCCAGCCATATCTCACTCTTTAAAAATAATGGTTTATCTTGATTTTATTTAAAAAATTAACTTTCACTAATAGCCGCCTTACGTGTTCTGATTCCCAATTCACGCAACTGCACATCATCTACCGGAGTTGGCGCGCCGGTTAAGGGACAGCTAGCCGTTTGGGTTTTAGGAAAGGCGATGACTTCGCGAATTGAGTTAGCGCCTGTCATCAACATGACTAAGCGATCTAAACCAAACGCTAAACCACCATGCGGAGGACAGCCATATTTTAACGCATCTAATAAAAAGCCGAATTTTTCTCTTGCTTGTTCTTCACTTATATTTAGTAAACGGAAGATAGCATATTGCATATCTTGATCATGAATACGAATAGAACCACCGCCTAGTTCAATACCATTTAACACTATATCATAGGCACGCGCGACCGCCTGGCCTGGATTGGTTTCTAACTCTTTCACATCCGTAATCTTAGGCGAGGTGAAGGGGTGATGAACAAACTGCCAGCGATTTTCAGCATCATCCCATTCAAACACAGGAAAATCGACTATCCAGATTGGCGCCCACTGCCCTTGCAATAAATTCCGATCATGGCCTAATTTAATACGCAATGCGCCTAATGAATCATTGACGATTTTTGCTTTATCAGCGCCAAAGAAAACAATATCACCTGTTTGCGCATCTGTGCGTTCTAAAATCGCTTCCACAATATTTTCAGGAATAAATTTTAGTATAGGGGATTGCAAGCCAGCCACCCCCGCATTGCGATCATTGACTTTAATATAGGCCAATCCTTTCGCACCGAACTGCGCTACAAATTGCGTATAATCATCAATTTCTTTACGGCTTAATTCTCCCCCTTGCGGTAAGCGCAAAGCAGCAATCCGCCCCTTCGGATCATTGGCAGGGCCTGCAAATACCTTAAATTCAACCCCTTTTAATAAATCGGCAATATCGATCAACTCCAAGGGAATACGCAAATCAGGTTTATCGCTAGCAAACCGGCGCATGGCTTCCGCATAAGTCATACGCGGGAATGGCTCAGGCAATTCCACTTTTAACAAGTCTTTAAACAACTTGCGAATGAGGCCTTCTATTAAATTTTGGATAGCTTCTTCATCAATAAAAGAAGCTTCCACATCTAGCTGGGTGAATTCAGGCTGGCGATCCGCTCGTAAATCTTCATCACGAAAACAACGTACAATTTGATAATAACGATCAAACCCACTTACCATTAATAATTGTTTAAACAACTGTGGCGATTGTGGCAAAGCAAAAAATTCGCCTGGATAAGTGCGGCTAGGCACTAAATAATCGCGCGAACCCTCTGGTGTTGTTTTGGTTAACATCGGCGTTTCGATTTCTAAGAAACCATTCTCATCCATATATTGATGAATGGTTCGAGAAGCGGCTGCACGCAAAATGAGACGTCGTTGCATTTCAGGTCGACGTAAATCTAAATAACGGTGCTGTAAGCGTACCGCTTCACTGACATGACAATAATCATCTAGCGAAAACGGAATAGGTTCCGAGGGATTAAAAATAGTTAGCGATAAAGCTTCGATCTCAATATGTCCACTGCCTAAGTTAGCATTTACTGTGCCCTCTGGGCGAGGCCTAACTTTGCCGCGAACGGCTAATACATATTCATTGCGTACATTTTCAGCCAGCTTAAAAACCTCTGGATGGTCCGGATTAAAAACAATTTGAACTAAACCTTCCCGATCTCGCAAATCTATAAAAATGACACCGCCATGATCGCGCCTGTGATGAACCCAACCACAAACGGTAACCTCTTTATCGATGAGCGATTCATTGACTTGACCGCAATAATGGCTTCTTTTCATGTTTATTTGCCTGTTGTCTTAATGGATTAATAGTATTTTTAGCCTTTTGCAAGTGAAGCAGATTTATTTGATTTACGCAAGAATAGATCGAAATATCACTTGGCCGGTGGAGTTTTTTCATCGGTTTTTTTGGCCGCCGTTTTGCACTCACCCGTCCCACCACTGGTTGTATCACCATTTGCAACGGGGGCAGCAGCTTGCTTACAAGCAGGTGGGTTCTTGAAGTCCGTCGCATACCATCCAGTGCCCTTTAAATGAAAGGCAGGAGCAGATAGCAACTTAGCAAGCTCTCCTGTATGACAATCGGGACAATCTGTTAAGGGCGCATCGTCAAAGCCTTGGATAACCTCTAAGCGATGACCACAACTTTTACATTGATATTCATAAATTGGCATAGTAACCTCGTAAATTCAGTAAGTTCTTTTTTAAAAGAATTATTAATAGTGGCAATTTTAATCAACCATCGAGCTTTACGCTAGTGCAAAACCAAAAAACAATTTTAATCACAGGTGCTTCTAGAGGCATCGGTTTATGTTGCGCTCTAGCTTTGAAAACTCGAGGTTATGAAGTTTTCGCAACGGCACGCAATAATATCGATTTAGAAAATTTGAATGCACAAGGTTTGCATAGCATATTGCTTGAATTAAATGATTCAACTTCTATACAGCAGGCGGTTAACGCAGTATTAACCAAAACAGGCGGCAAATTAGCTATATTATTTAATAATGCCGGTTATGGCCAGCCTGGTGCTGTTGAAGATCTCACGCGCAATGCAATACGGGAACAATTTGAAACCAATGTCTTTGGCGCCATTGAATTAACTAATTTAATTATTCCTGTGATGCGCAAACAAAATCACGGCCGCATTATCTTCACAAGTTCCGTGCTTGGTTTAGTCAGCTTACCTTATCGCGGCGCTTATAACGCCTCTAAATATGCACTAGAAGGCTTTGCCGATAGCTTACGTTTAGAATTAGCAAATAGTCCTATTGAAGTATCTTTAATTGAACCTGGCCCCATTCAATCACATTTCCGTGCAACCGCATTAAAAGCTTATAAAGAAAAAATAAATCCTTCACAAAGCCATTTTCATAAAACCTACCAACACCTAGAAAAATACTATGCAGAAGACACTGAAATGTTGCCTGACTATTTGCGCCCACCTGAATTGGTATTAGCGAAACTCATTAAAGCCATCGAATCGAAACACCCTAAAATACGTTATTATGTCACTTCTTCTACTATTGTATTAGCAACACTAAAAAGGATATTACCTTATCGAGTGCTGGATTGGCTATTATTAAAAATTCAGGCGATGGGCGATAAAAAATAGCTGTGATACAACTTTCATTCATATAGCTCCCAATTTAATAAAACCATTCAGAACATAGAATAGAACAGCAAATTCTTAAAAAGAACCTTATGCAAGCCACACAATATCCACAAGCAAGCAATACCATCTCAGCACGTCCGTGAGTGTTTTTTTAGGTTTCAACTTAAAACCACTTAACCTTAAACGCTATTTTCGCTATTATTACTCTTCTTTGACTAAATCAGTCGATTTTTAATTTCACGAAGGAAAGAGAAAATTTTATGCGCACAAGCCAGTTATTTTTACCGACCTTGAAGGAAACACCTGCCGATGCTGAATTAGTCAGCCACCAATTAATGTTACGCGCAGGCATGATTCGTAAATTAGCTTCCGGACTTTACACTTGGCTGCCGTTAGGTTTACGGGTGCTGCAAAAAGTTCAGCATATCGTCCGTGAAGAAATGAATAATATCGGCGCCCAAGAATTAATGCTCCCCTTGATACAACCCGCCGAATTATGGGAAGAATCTAAGCGTTGGGATTTATTTGGGCCGGACCTTTTAAAAATAAGCGACCGCCATGAACGCATGTTTTGTTTTAGCCCTACTTGCGAGGAAGCCATCACCGACTTGTTGCGCCACGAGTTACGCAGTTATAAACAACTGCCCGCCACTTTTTATCAAATTCATATAAAATTTCGCGATGAAATTCGCCCACGTTTTGGCATTATGCGCGCCCGTGAATTTTTAATGAAAGATGCGTATTCATTTCATGCCGATAAAATCTCTCTGGAAAAAACCTATCAGGATATGCACACAGCCTACAGCAAAATTTTTACTCGTTTAGGTTTAAATTTTCGCGCTGTTTATGCCGACACGGGCAGCATTGGTGGCAGCGCTTCACAAGAATTTCAAGTGCTGGCTCATTCCGGCGAAGATGTGATTTTCTTTAGCAACGAAAGTAATTACGCAGCCAACGTTGAACTTGCCGAAGCCATTGCACCTGCAGGCGAACGCCCTGCGCCAACGGCGCCCATGCAAGCAGTTCTTACCCCTGGAAAACGCACGATTGTTGATGTGAGTGATTTTCTAAAAATGCCAGCTGAACAATCCGTAAAAGTACTTTTAGTCAATGGCACTAAAGAACCGATTATTGCCTTAGTATTACGCGGCGATCATGAATTAAATCCTGTTAAAGCTGAAAAATTTCCGCAAATCGCTACCCCGTTAACCTTTGCGGATGAAAAAGTTATTGAAGCTAAAATCGGCTGCCCGGTGGGTTATATTGGCCCTGTTGGATTAAATGTGCCTGTTATTATTGATCGCGCTGCGGCGCATTTAGCGGATTTTGTTTGTGGCGCCAATAAAGAAAATTATCACTTAATTAATGTGAATTGGGAACGCGATGCACCTTTAGCAACGATTGCTGATTTACGTAAAGTCATCGTGGGCGATCCAAGCCCCGATGGTAAAGGCACGCTGCAAATGGCTCGCGGCATTGAAGTGGGCCATATTTTCCAATTAGGAACCAAATACAGTGAAGCACTACAAGCAACAGTCACGGCAGAAGATGGCAGCAATATTCCAATGGAAATGGGCTGTTATGGCATAGGGGTTTCGCGTATTGTGGCAGCGGCTATTGAGCAAAATCACGATGAACGCGGCGTTATCTGGCCAGTGACTATGGCGCCTTTTCAAATTGCCTTAGTGCCCATTAATTATCATCGCTCTGAAATGGTCCGCACCAAAGCAGATGAATTATATCAACAACTTATTGCCGCTGGTTTTGAAGTCATATTTGATGATCGCAACGAACGCCCCGGCGTGATGTTTGCAGATATGGAATTAATTGGCATTCCTTATCGCATCACACTGAGTGAACGTACGCTAGAAAAAAATAGCGCTGAATTTTTTGTTCGCAAAACCGGCGAGAAAAACGAAGCATTAAGTTTAAACGATCTTCAAAAAGATAGTTTTAAATTCTTAAGAGAACAGACATAAAACATTACTCATTTTTTTTAACGTCTACCCACACAGCAGCAAATGATAATACAATTGCTGCTGTTAATAATAACCAACGAATTAAGCCATGCTGTAACACAGGAAATACATGCATGAAAAAAAGATAAGCCATCAACCAGGCAGCCAAAGGTACGCTAATCAT
>CAIUAS010000120.1 GCA_903897205.1 uncultured Gammaproteobacteria bacterium | reverse complement strand
GGCATTTAAACCTAAAATACCGCGTGGCATGGTGTCAATCGCATATTGACATTCTAAGTCGACGCCTTCTTTCACCATGTCGATAATTTCTTGTTGGAATTGAGCTGTCCATAAATGTGGGTTTTCAATTTTAATTTGGTTGATCATGTCGATACCAAAATTAAGGTGCATGGATTCGTCACGCAAAATATATTGAAATTGCTCGGCCGTTCCAGTCATTTTGTTGCGGCGTCCCATGCTTAAAATTTGCGTAAAACCGACATAGAAAAAGATGCCTTCGAACACCACGTAAAAGGCAATTAAATCTCTTAATAAGCGTTGATCCGCTGCAGGTGCGCCCGTGTGAAAGGTGGGATCACTTAAGCTCTGGGTAAATTGCAATGCCCACACAGCTTTACGTGCGACAGAAGGTAATTCGCGGTACATATTAAATACTTCGGCTTCGTCTAAGCTTAAGCTTTCGATAATGTATTGATAAGCATGGGTATGCAAAGCTTCTTCAAATGCTTGGCGCAGTAAATATTGGCGACATTCTGGATTGGTAATATGACGATAAACGGCTAGCACTAAATTATTTGCAACTAAGGAATCGGCGGTGGAAAAGAAACCTAAATTACGTTTGATAATGGTGCGTTCGTCTTCTGTTAAACCGTTAGGATCTTTCCATAAAGCAATATCAGCCGCCATATTAATTTCATTAGGCATCCAATGATTAGCGCAAGCTGCTAAATATTTTTCCCACGCCCATTTATATTTAAAAGGCACTAGCTGATTTAAGTCGGCGGAGCAATTAATCATTTTTTTATCATCAACCCGCACACGCGCAGCACCCATTTCCAGTGCTTCTAAACCGGTGTGTCTACCTGCGCCCGCAGTATGGCTGCTAGCGCCGCCACCAGCACCACTACTGCCTGCATCAGTATCTTCATCGTCTTGTGCATTTAAAATGTTATTTGCCATGGCTTTATCCGCTATTGTTTGGGCGTTTTTTGTTTCTGTGTCATCCCATGTCAGCATGATTTTTGGTCCTCTTGTCTTAAGTTTAGTTTTTTACTGGCACGCTTCGCAATCAGGATCAGTGATTGAACATACTTTGGGCGCGTCTTCTGGGGTTGCCGGGTTAACTGCATTTAACGTGCCTTTATCAACCGTTGATTTTTCAGCATGGGTTGCTCCTAAAGTGCGTAAATAATAAGTGGTTTTTAATCCGCGTAGCCACGCTAGTTTATATAACTCATCTAATTTTTTACCGGAGGGAGCCGCCATGTAAAGATTTAAAGACTGGGACTGGTCGATCCATTTTTGACGGCGTGAGCCTGCTTCAATTAACCATTTTGCGTCCATTTCAAAAGCAGTAGCATAAAGCTGTTTAATTTCCTGGGGGACGCGATTAATATTTTGTACGCTGCCATCGTAATATTTTAAATCATTTACCATCACAGAATCCCAGAGATTGAAGCGTTTTAATTCTTCTACTAAATAAGGATTGATCACGGTAAATTCGCCAGACATATTCGATTTAACATATAAATTTTGATAAGTCGGTTCGATAGATTGTGATACACCACAGATATTAGAAATAGTGGCTGTGGGTGCAATCGCCATGATATTGGAATTACGTATGCCATCCGTCATGACTTTGGTGCGTAATTTATCCCAATCTAATGTCTTGGTGCGATCTTGTTCTAAATAGCGTCCGCGAGCTTCTTGTAATAATTCAATCGAATCGATAGGTAGAATGCCTTTGCTCCATAATGAGCCTTCATAACTCGCATAACTACCACGTTCTTTAGCTAAATCGCTAGAAGCTTCAATCGCAAAATAACTGATTAATTCCATATAGCGATCGGCAAATTCAACGGCTGCTTGACTGGAATAGGGTAGTTTTAATTGATACAAACAATCTTGAAAGCCCATAATGCCAAGCCCAATTGGACGGTGTTTTAAATTAGAACGGCGCGCTTGCGGAACTGTGTAATAATTAATATCAATCACATTGTCCAGCATGCGCATAGCGGTGCGTACTGTTTTATGTAATTTATCTTTATTGATGGTGCCGTCGGCATTTAAGTGTTGGACTAAGTTGATGCTGCCTAAGTTGCAAACCGCTATTTCATCGGCTGAGGTATTTAAAGTGATTTCTGTGCACAGATTAGAACTGTGTACGATGCCCGCATGTTGTTGAGGGGAGCGCAAATTACAGGGATCTTTAAAAGTAACCCAAGGGTGACCTGTTTCAAATAATAAACCTAACATTTTACGCCATAAATTATTGGCGGGGATTTTTTTGAAATTATGGATTTTACCTTGCGCTGCTTTTTCTTCATAAGCTTTATAAGCGCTTTCAAATTCAAGGCCGTAGAGCTCATGCAAATCAGGTGTTTCATCTGGTGAGAATAAGGTCCACTCGCCATTTTCAAGTATGCGTTTCATAAATAAATCGGGCACCCAATTGGCAGTATTCATATCATGAGTACGACGACGTTCATCACCGGTGTTTTTGCGTAATTCTAAAAATTCTTCAATATCGATATGCCAGGTTTCTAAGTAACCGCACACCGCTCCTTTGCGTTTGCCGCCTTGATTGACCGCAATCGCAGTGGCGTTAGCAACATGCATAAAGGGTACTACGCCTTGTGATTTTCCATTGGTGCCCTTGATGCGTGCGCCCATACCGCGAACGGGGGTCCAGTCGTTGCCTAAACCGCCGGCAAATTTTGATAGCAGCGCATTGTCTTTAATGGCGTTGTAAATCGCATCTAAATCATCTGGAATGGTGGTTAAAAAACAGCTGGATAGTTGCGGACGTAAGGTGCCGGCATTAAATAAAGTGGGTGTTGAACTCATGTAGTCGAAAGAGGACAGTAAATTATAAAACTCAATGGCTTGTTCTTCTTTATTTTTTTCTTGAATACAAAGTCCCATCGCTACCCGCATGAAAAACCATTGGGGTAATTCAAAACGTACGCCGTGATAGTGTAAGAAATAACGATCATAAAGCGTTTGTAAACCTAAATAAGTAAATTGCAAATCGCATTTAGCATTAAAGGCTTTGCTAATTTTAGCTAAATCAAATTCTCTTAATTTAGGGTCTAATAATTCTAGTTCAATTCCGCGCTCGATATAGCTTGTAAAATACTCCGCATAAAGCGTTTCCATTTCTGCTTGGTTGGCATTTTGCTTGCCTAAAAAAGTGAGTGCTTCACTGCGTGAGGCGGATAATAATAAACGAGCGGTGACGAAACTATAATTAGGATCGCGTTCAACGAGTGGGCGTGCGCAGATGATGAGGGCTTTATCTAAGTCGACGAGGGGAATGCCATCGTAAATATTGCGTAAGGCGTCTTCTAAAATAAATTTTGCGTCAACTTCTGCTAGCCCTTGGCAAGCTTCATTGACAGTGTTGCGCAGCCAGCCAATATCGAGGGGAGCGCGGCTGCCATCGCTTAAAGTCACTTGAATTTTGTGGGTATTAGCTTTGCTGTCAGCGGCTTCTTCTTGTTCTCGTGCTTTGCGGTGTTCTTCACGATAGAGTACATAGGAGCGCGCAATTTTATGTTCTCCGGCGCGCATAAGCATAAGTTCAACTTGATCTTGAATATCTTCGATATGGATAGTGCCGCCGGTTGGCATGCGGCGCGAGAAAGCGGCGGTAATGTCTCCGGTTAATTTAGCGACAACCTCATGAATTCGGCTAGAAGCTGCGGCTGTGCCCCCTTCTATGGCTAGGAAAGCTTTGGTCATTGCAATGCTAATTTTGCTAGCGTCATATGGGGTCAATTTGCCATTACGTTTGATAACGCGTAATTGACCTGGGGCGGTTGCAGTTAAATCAACTGAATCTGAATTATCAATAACATTTCTCATGGTTTTTGCCGTGGTTGGGGTCGTTTGGATATCGCTTTGCATAAGATCTCCCTGTTGTCATTATAACAAATAAATAGTGAATAATTTTCTGGCGACCACAATATCATGTGGTTGGGGCAAGTTTCAACCACAGTATATTGTGGATTAAGCTATTAATAAGCTGTGGATAAAATGTGAACTAAGAGGAAAAACCTAGTTATATCAAAGCTTATGTTTAAATGAATTACGAGAGGTTTTATCGATAGATAGCGAAATTTTCTTACGAGGAAGAGGGGGTGCGTAAGACAGGAAGCCCTAGTAGCGAGTTAGCTTGGTTGACTGCTGATAACTAAAACGTTATAAAATCTAGCTTCCCTCAGTTAACTTATACCTAAAATTAAAGCTATGAAATTTTCCATTCCTAATGCAGTAGAGAGTTCTATTTTTCGTGCCTATGATATTCGTGGCATCGTTGGAAAAACACTAACCCCTGATGTGGTGTATGTGATTGGTTTGAGCATAGGAAGTGAAGCTAAGGCGCGACATCAACATACTGTGGTAGTAGGTCGCGATGGCCGTTTATCAGGCCCTACGTTGATTGAGGCGTTAAGCAAAGGGTTGTGTGATAGCGGTTGTGATGTGATTGATATCGGTGCAGTGCCAACGCCCGTGCTATATTTTGCAACCCATTATTTAAAAACGCATTCGGGTGTCATGTTAACGGGCAGTCATAATCCACCGGATTATAATGGCTTAAAAATTATGCTGGATGGTGAAACCTTAGCGGAAAAGACTATTTATAAATTATATGAACGTATTCAGAACGGTAATTTTACGCAAGGCCAAGGTAAGCTTACGACGCAGGATGTGATGCCTGCTTATATTGAACGCATTACGCACGATATTAAATTAAGCCGTTCTTTAAAGGTGGTGATAGATTGTGGTAATGGAATTGCAGGTAATGTTGCGCCGTTGTTATTAAAAAAATTAAATTGTGAAGTAATAGAATTATATTGTGAGGTTGATGGTAATTTCCCTAATCACCATCCTGACCCCAGTGAACCGGAAAATCTGCATGATTTGATTAATGCCGTGCGTGCACAAAAAGCAGATATCGGTTTGGCTTTTGATGGTGATGCGGATCGGTTAGGTGTTGTTACCAATGAAGGTGAAATTATTTGGGCCGATCGACAAATTATGTTATTTGCTAAAGATATTTTAGCGCGCAATCCAGGGGCGCAAATTATTTATGATGTGAAATGTACGAGCCATTTAGCAAAAGTAATTGCTGCTCATGGCGGCGAACCTATCATGTGGAAAACGGGACATTCATTAATTAAAGCGAAATTACGCGAAACCAATGCGGCGATGGCCGGTGAGATGAGCGGCCATTTATTTTTTAAAGAGCGTTGGTATGGGTTTGATGATGGTATTTATTCGGCGGCGCGTTTACTGGAGATTTTAGCAAAAGAGAATCGTTCGATAAGCGCTATTTTTAAAGAGTTACCGGATAGTGTTAATACGCCTGAATTAAAATTACCCATCGCAGAAGAACGTAAATTTGCGTTTATGGAAACGTTTCAAAAACAAGCACGCTTTGAAGGTGGGGTTGCAACGACCATTGATGGCTTACGAATTGAATTTCCAGATGGCTGGGGGTTGGTGCGTTCATCTAACACGACGCCGTATTTAATTTTGCGCTTTGAAGCGAATGATGAGGCAGGCTTGAAACGGATTCAAGCATTGTTTCGCGAACAATTATTGGCGCTAGATGCGCAATTGGAATTACCATTTTAGCGTTTTAGCGCATCAGGCGATAGTATTTCCGCCATCAATAGGTTTGTGAATTGAAAGGTATCTAAATTTTATTTGTTAAATCAGCTAAATAAAAAAATGCGCGTTATCACATTAAATCTCAATGGCATTCGTTCGGCGGCAAAAAAAGGTTTTTTTGAGTGGATGTTAAAACAAAATGCCGATGTTATTTGTTTGCAAGAAACCAGATCGCAAGAGCATCAACTGGTTGAGGCCATGCATCCGCCAGGCTATTATTCGTACTTTTTTGATGCACAAAAACCTGGTTATAGTGGGGTGGCAATTTATACGCGGCAGCAACCATTAAAAGTCACTACAGGTTTAGGTTGGGATATTGCTGATGATGAAGGTCGTTATATTCAAGTTGATTTTCAAAAGCTGAGCATTGCTTCGCTTTATATGCCTTCTGGCAGCAGCAGTGAAGCACGTCAACTGATTAAATTTGATTTTTTAGAGCGGTTTGAAAACGTTTTAAAAAACATGCGCAAGCAACAACGTGAATTTATTATCTGTGGCGATTGGAATATTGCGCATAAAAATATTGATATAAAAAATTGGCGCAGCAATCAAAAAAATTCGGGTTTTTTGCCAGCAGAGCGGGCTTGGTTGGATAAAGTATTTGGCCCCCTTGGATTTGTCGATGCTTTTCGCGAAGTTAATCAAGCGGCGGAACAATACACGTGGTGGTCTAATCGCGGGCAGGCATGGGCAAAAAATGTGGGATGGCGTATTGATTATCAGGTCGTTACGCCAGGATTAAAAAATAAAATAAAAGCAACTACAATTTATAAAGAGCAGCGCTTTTCTGACCATGCGCCGTTGATGATGGATTATAGTGAAAATTAGCGGATTATAAGCGAATTTCTAATCGCTAGTGCTAAATCTGCATCGGCTGGATTGACTTCTTGTTTACATTGATGCTGATGGAACATCGTGGGGTTCCAGGCGTTATTATTAATACTATAACTAGCATCATCAAATAATTTATCCAACCGTGTAGCTAATTCTTTTTCGGAAACATGAGAAATCTCATCAATCACGTGATTGGCTAAAGCATTCCATTGATTAAACAGCGTGTTAACTTCGCTGCTTTCATTGTTTGGGGCGATATGAGTATGGCTTGGCGCTATATTAATAGGTGTTTCAGTTTTAATAGGTTTTATATCGGCTTGGTTTTTTGAAGTGATCGTAGCAGCAACCATTGCATCGATTTGCAAGGGGGTTTCATGGGTTTGTTTTGCTGCTTGTTTTAGTCCTTGCGTAACTAAAATACGTGTTTGCTGTCTTGCTGCC
>CAIUAS010000119.1 GCA_903897205.1 uncultured Gammaproteobacteria bacterium | reverse complement strand
CTCTATCACAAAGTATACTTTGGTTGATTTTGCCTTCCCTCACTTTATTTTTAGTGCTGCCGGTATTGCTTAAGCAACAAATGAATTTTTATCTAGCGCTGATTATTTCGCTAAGTACGATGATCGGCTGTTATTTTATTGTAGTGTTAATTTCGAAATTTGGGGGGGGGAAGCTTTAATGAAAAACTAAGTTTTTGATAATTAATAGCAAGAAATGTTGGCTTTAGGTTGTACAAAAAAACATATCTCGCTATGATTAAGTCTTTGCGCCCGTAGCTCAGTTGGATAGAGTATTGGTTTCCGAAACCAAAGGTCGGAGGTTCGACCCCTCTCGGGCGCGCCAATTTTTACGCGCATTTCCCCTCCCCGCGCAAAAAAATTTCTAGTGTGTTAAGAATTCCTTAAGGATTAGCTGCTAAAATGAATTTTATCAAATTAATTTCCAAGAATTTTTTACCTAATGACTAGAGTGAGCACCGTGAGTAACCAATATATTAATAATGAGTACATGTTAACAACTGCGTCAACTCACCTTGAAGCTTATTTGTTTTATAATAAAATTGGTAAAACAGAAAAAAAAAGGTAATTTTGCAAATATTTTCACCCGACTTAATCATCTCGATGAAGATATTGCTGATTCGATTCTTTTTCTTGAAGTAGCTAACGCTTGGCAATATAGCCGTTTTATGGATACCAACCACGCTATCTTAAAAGTTTTTCTTCCACAAATAGCTATCGAAGGCCACAGCCATGGCTTAACTTTAAAGAAAGGCTTTTTAACGAAAATGCATGTTCATGGCTTTTTTCCAGGCTGGGCGAAAGGTTTAATTTATATTAAGAATCCGTTCTTTAATGAGCATTTAACTCAAAATATTGTTTATAAGTCCATGCCAGAAAATTTGTTTAAAGACTATAATTAATTGTTTTTACTTTCCTATACAAAAACTAGCGAAAATTCTTCCTAATAGATCTTCCTGAGTAAATTCGCCGGTTATCGTATTTAACGCTTGCTGCGCTTGCCGTAAATATTCTGCTAGCAATTCGCCAGCGCGATAATTAATCAGTTGTTGCTGACCGTGTAATAGCGCTTGCTCTGCTTGTTGTAATGCTTCTAGATGGCGTCTGCGTGCACTAAAATCACCTTCAATATTAGTGTTGAATCCCATGCAATTTTTTAAATGTTCACGTAATAAATCTAAGCCAATTTTATTTTTGGCTGATAAAGATATGATAGATACATTATCCTTAGTTTCAATGCGCGGTTGTTCTGCTAATAAATCAATCTTATTGCGAATAATAGTTAAGCGTGATTTAACTAAAGCATCCTTAAAAAATTTTATGCAGAGTTTATCGATATCAATAGAAGTGTTGGTACTAGCATCAAGCACTAATAAAATGCGGTCTGCTTGCTCGACCGCTTGTAAAGCACGGCGAATACCTTCTTGTTCTACTTGATCGGTACTGTCTCGCAAACCTGCCGTATCAAAAATATGGAGTGGAATGCCATCAATTTGAATATGTTCTCGCAAAACATCGCGGGTAGTACCTGGGATATCAGTAACGATAGCGCTCTCACGGCCACTTAAGGCATTAAGTAAACTCGATTTACCTGCGTTGGGTCGCCCTGCAATGACCGCATTAATGCCTTCTCTTAATAACACACCTTGGCGCGCTTGTTGTTGAATAGTTTGAATTTGTGAAAGTAATTGCTTCAAACTATCGCTCACGTGATTTTCACTTAGAAAATCGATCTCTTCTTCTGCAAAATCGATGGCTGCTTCTACATACATACGTAAATGGATGAGCCCTTCAAGCAAGCTATGGATATGTTGCGAAAATACGCCTTGCAAGGAACGCATTGCAGCCCTAGCCGCTTTTTCAGAAGCAGCGTCTATTAAATCTGCAATCGCTTCAGCTTGCGTTAAATCTAATTTGTCATTTAAATAAGCTCGCTCAGAAAAATCGCCAGGCCGTGCTAATCTAGCGCCTAGTCTAATGATATATTTTAATAAATAATCAAGTACAATGGGGCCACCGTGGCCTTGAAGTTCTAATACATCTTCACCCGTAAAAGAGTTTGGCTTAGCAAAATAAATGGCAACACCTTGATCAATGATTTGCTGATCTGCATCTATAAAATTCGTATAGT
>CAIUAS010000118.1 GCA_903897205.1 uncultured Gammaproteobacteria bacterium | reverse complement strand
GTCAGCTTGAATATGCTTAACAGTTTTTAATCCAGCCTTGGCAACTACATTAGTCATTAAATATTTATTTCTACGAGCCTGGCTATAGTCGATACCATTTGAAGGTAATTTAAAAGCGTCGGATAATGTATCTGCTAGCATCACTCCCGACTCAGAACCTGGTATGCATAGTTTCACCTGGTAATCAGCTAATTGCTTAAGCACGGCATGGATATCACCTGTAAATATTATATTTTTAATAAAATCAGTTTTCCTCAGCGTATTAGCCAGTTTTGCAGGGATATTTTCGCTGCTCTGGACATGGATACAATTATAATCAATAAAAGCTGGCGCTAAATATTTACCGGTTGAAAATGCATCAACAATGACACAGACTTGTTTTTTGAATTTCATTTTAATTCCTATTTAAGCGCAATTAGCGTTAAAAATTTTTTCATCGAGAAGTTGATTCGCCATCTGGCAGAACGCCTGTATTTCTTCTTTTTGATGCGCAGCAGATAAAGCAACTCGAAGTAAGCTTCTCCTTTTGGGAACCGTTGGATACATGGCTGTAGTGACTGAAAAGCCATGTTTTCTGAACAAAGAAGCATAGCGTACTGCCTCAAACTCATCACCGATCAATAAGCCACGAAGCGGTAGCTGCTTATTTTTATTGATCACTTGACACTGAATAAGGCTGTCAAAATAGTGTGTATTATCCCATAGTTTATTCTGCCGTTGGGTAATTTCTTCTGACAGGTGGATGTGAGCTGAAGCAATAGCTGATTCAACAATTGACAAGGGAAGAGGACCACCAAAAACATAAGTAGTAGCAAAACGTTTTACTATATCCAAATCTTTTTGTGTTGGTAAAACAATAATCCCCCCTATCGCGCCAAATGCTTTTCCTAACGTTGTTCCTAGTATTAATCTTGGGTGAAATACATTTTTGAGTGCATGTAGAACATAACCACAACCATTTTCTCCATATATCGACATCCCGTGGGCATCATCTAAATAAACATATCCCTCATACTGTTCACTCATTTCAAATAACCAAGAAATGGGCGTTACCCCTCCCATTGAGCCTACGCTGTCTGCGATTAAGATAGGTGTTCTTTTGCTATTAACAGTCTCTTTAAGCCATTTTTCGACTGCATCAAGTTGGGTAAAATCAACTCTGACCACTTGGCCAAATTGTGTTAGGAGTGCTCTGTTAACTTGAATAGAAGCATGCGCTGTTTTATCCAGTATAAATAAAGGCCCATTTGCTTTCAGTGGATAACTTGGCAATTCCCCTGATCCAAGCAACGGTAAAACCCCTAGATGCACTGAATGCAACGAAGTAAAGGTCAAGGTAAATTGATTATTAAAAATTTTGTTAAGCAATTCTTCTAATACTGAAAAGCTTTTTAATATTATACGAGTGCGCGCCGCATGAAATGCGACACCACATTGTTCAATATTATTTGATGCAGCGCGTATAACTCTTGCATCCATATCTAAACCAAGATAAGAACAGGATACAAATTCAATCAGATGTGTATCATCTTCTAATACAATCTTCTTTCCTTTTCTTTCTTTTACAACTAATTCGTTAATTTCTTCAAATGCTAGCGCTTGGTGTTCCTCAGCTTGGTGTATTCTTCTGCGCAACCAATTATCTTGGAACTGATTGTTAGCCATAAAGTTTCTCTTTTACGTTGATAATTAATGCCATTGCTTATCATGACCCATTTTTTTTGACTCAAATATGGCCCCAATTATCCATCAGCTAAGACCTTTTTGCAAAACAGATTCCATGCCTTTAAGTATTGCAGGAAATAAATTAAAACATAGAAATTACAGGCTTGCTAATTGCTTATTAGAAATCCTTTCCACAATCTTATTGCAACTATTTTTCGTTTACTATTTGATATTTATAACTCATAGGTTTTCAAATATTCCCGCCTAAGTAATGAAAAAGTTCAATCCAAAATTATCTAATTAATTGCTTTTTCTATTGACTTGCAAAAAAGTTATATTAATATAACTTTTTTATGTGCCGTCTTAAATAATTTTGAAGCACACAGCAAAATCAACTACGCATG
>CAIUAS010000117.1 GCA_903897205.1 uncultured Gammaproteobacteria bacterium | reverse complement strand
TTGAAAAAATCGATAAATCCTTCTAATTCCTTTGCCATTTCTTGCCTCTTTTACATTAAAGGCATGAAATAATACGGCATTATCTCTTGGCTAGCTAAATTTTAATGAGGGAGCCCTGTCTGGTATCTGATTACGAGTATAAACAAAGTTTGCTAATGCTATACTTGCACTATTTGCTATAGTGCCACGATCGCCTTGCCCTGCATTTCTCCCACTACCTTCTCTAAATCCCAATAACTCTGAAACACCTTCACCTATTTCTTGACGCCGCCTTCTGGGTAGTGGCGCTGCAGGAGCAACAGCAGGTATTCTAGAAGGAGGAACACCGATAGTAAGCCGAACAGCAGCAGACCTATAAAAAGCATAAATAGCATCTTGATAAGTATCTTGTGCCCTGCCTAAATTGGCAACTTTAAGGTGTTGCTCAATAGGATCAACTACTGCGGCCAGTAAGGCGCTAATTAGAGAAACTAAAATCCATGGATTAGTTATTGTCGCATCAGGTTTTGTGATCTCTTGATAAACAGCAATACCAAAAGCAATTGAAGCAAATACCCAGTGGATTAAACTGGTCATTATACTGTCTCTATCATGTGCCCGAGCGCCAAACATTGCGAATCGATTTGGATTAAAAAGAATATAATTCTTCGCATCGACATTTCCAGTAGCAGCTCTAGTAATAACACCATAACGATTAGTATAATCTTGAATGAGTAAATCAAATTGGGCATTCAACTTCTGAATATCATTACGCTTATCCTCATTTTCTAAATATTCAAAAAACTCATTGCTTAAATACCCCAGATATCCTAAGGCTGATATAATAACGGGGATCACCCTAATTATTGGGGCTGTTCCAACGATTGATAAAAAGTTAGGGGTAACTGTTGCACCAATAGCAAACAAACTTTTGAAAAATGAAAGCAAAAATTTACTCCGGTTAAATCTTCTAGCAATAGCTCTAATTTGAATTTCAGATGGCATAATTTATTACTCCAAGCTAAAGGTTGAAATTTTTTAACGTACATAACGCTAATTTTCGGGAGCGCGAAAATGATTGACATGAAGTAGCTTTTTATTTGAAATAGGCCATCGCAAAATCAATAAGTTAAAGTTTAAAATTACATGTTTGTCAACTTTTTTCGCGCTTCTGACAGTTAATAATAATATTATAATTATGAGCCAATTAGAATCGGACAGCCCTGGCACTTCCTGTGCGCCTTCAATAAATAACCCAGCGATTCAAGGTGGAATAATCAACAGCAACGCCACGCTCTCGCATCAGTTCTTCGATGTCATGATGGCTTAACGAATACGCTATATACCAATGCATTGCCATTAAGATTAAATTTTCTTGAAAGTATCACCACTTAAAACTTATCATCCGTCTAGGCCTTTGTTAAAATTAAAATTGATTATAACCTTGGGACGATAGTTGCGACAGAACCGGCTTTATAGCTGAAAATGTAATCTATAGCCCCATACAAACTATTGGCGCCATGTGTGTATACACACTAAAAAAGCCTAAGATCCCTGATTAAATAAAATTACTTCAGTTGAGCAAAACAAGTGCGGGAAAAAAGCCACTATTTGAAAGCTATCCTGGCAATTATAAAAGCAAACTTCCTGTTATCGTTTCAATATCTGATTCAGTGGTTAATTTAAACCATAAATCTTTGTCAGATTAACAAGATGCTTTAGCAGCAATAACACAATATTATCTCGTTTCA
>CAIUAS010000116.1 GCA_903897205.1 uncultured Gammaproteobacteria bacterium | reverse complement strand
CATCTGGAAAACGACGCTCTTGTGGGGTCATGGAATTAATAATAGCTTCCATTTTTACTAGAATTTTATCGTCTAATTGGGATTTGGCGGCGGCAGGAATTGCATTCATGCCTGGTAATTTATCTAATAAGCTAGTCATGCCGCCCATATTTTTCATCTGCTTTAATTGCGATAAAAAATCTTCCAAATCAAAGCTTTTGCCTTTACGTAATTTTTTCGCTAATTTTTCAGCTTCTTGCCTATCAATTTTCTTTTCCGCTTCTTCTACTAACGATAAAATATCGCCCATACCCAAAATACGAGAAGCGATACGTTCAGGAAAAAAGGGCTCAAGGGCAACTGTTTTTTCGCCTACGCCCATAAATTTAATCGGCTTTCCTGTTATTTGACGCACCGATAATGCCGCGCCGCCGCGTGCGTCGCCATCCATTTTAGTTAAAATAACGCCCGTTAAAGGCAACGCATCATTAAAGGCTTTTGCTGTGTTGGCCGCATCTTGCCCTGTCATACTATCTACCACAAACAAAGTTTCGATAGGTTGAATGGCTGCATGCAACGCTTGAATTTCCGCCATCATTTCCTGATCAATGTGTAAACGACCGGCGGTATCGACAATGACTACATCGATCACTTGGTTTTTAGCAGCTTGAATAGCGGACTGGGCGATGGCAATCGGCGACTGTTGTTGGTTGCTAGGGTGAAAATGAACATCGACTTCTTGTGCTAGGGTCTGCAACTGTTGAATAGCAGCGGGGCGATAGATATCGGCGCTGGTGACCAGCACGCTCTTTTTTTGGCTTTCTTTTAGCCAGCGCGCTAACTTAGCTACCGTCGTCGTTTTACCGGAACCTTGCAAGCCTGCCATTAAAATAACAGCGGGAGGGCGAGTGCTTAAATCGAGTTCTGCATTACTTTCGCCCATGATTTTTACCAGTTCATCATTGACAATCTTAACAAATGCCTGCCCGGGACTTAGCGATTGCATCACTTCCTGACCAATAGCCTGACCGCGAATGTTGTCAACAAACTGTTTAACGACGGGCAAGGCAACATCAGCTTCTAGCAATGCCATACGGACTTCACGTAGCGTATCTTTAATGTTTTCTTCCGTAATACGACCTTGTCCGCGTAATTTCTTAAGAGTATGGCTTAAACGGTCGGTTAAATTTTCAAACATAATCTTTCCTCAAGCAGGCTTCTTATATGTGTCAAATTAAAATAAAATGCTGGTCTCTATCTTAATAGGCAAACTATCATAATGACAAATATTCCTATTCTAGCGATGCTAACAATTTTATGCTACAGCTTAGCTATTGTTATTCGTCTCTGGCAGGTTACCACGCGCACCAAGCTAGCACTAGCAAAACTCAATCCGGCTAATATTGTTAGCATAATAGGAATTATTTTTCAGGCTTATTTTTTACACGATTTAATCGATATTAATCACACTCAAAATCTAAATTTTTTCAATTTATTTTCCTTGGTGGCGTGGTTAGTTTTAGTATTAATCACGTTGACCAGGTTTAGAAAATGGTTAGGTGATATATTAATTATAGCCCTCCCTATTGGAGCAATATCTGTCATATTGCCGCTCGCTTTTCCACACACTTACACTATCAACACGGGCGCCAACCCTCCCATGTTTTACCATATTTTAATATCCACATTTACTTTTAGTGTATTATGCATTGCAGCTTTACAAGCATTTTTATTGGGCTTACAACAATGGTTATTTAGGCATCATCAAGCTAGTTTTCTCATACAAATATTACCCCCGCTTGAGCTAATGGAGATCTTGTTGTTTCGTTTAATCATGATAGGATTCATTTTGCTGAGTAT
>CAIUAS010000115.1 GCA_903897205.1 uncultured Gammaproteobacteria bacterium | reverse complement strand
TAACTCAGAAACAGGTTGATATAATCGAAAAAAAAATTTCTGTATGCAAAAATAAGGCAATAGTTTTATTGGATGTTGCTGGAAATAAAGCCATCCCTACATCGGAATACAATAGTAATATTTATTGTATCAATGATGCTGGCGAGATTTTATGGCAAATTAAAGCAAAGCCTTCAGGATTTGAAAGAGATTCTTTTGTGAGCATAAACTATAACGATAACCGTCTAGTAGCTAGAAATTTTTCAGGATTTGAATATAAGGTTAATTTAGAAAATGGAGAGGTTGAAAGTATAGGTTGGGATAAATAATTTCCGGCGTATAAACCTAAAATTGTAAAACTGAATATTGTGCTGAGCGAAGGTGCAATAAACAGTGCGCTGACTCATCAGAAATTTAACCTGGAAATTTTAGAAGCCGAAGCGATAGGTGACCGCATCGGCGGCAGTGTTGGTGAACGGATTCTAGAAAGCACCGATGCGAAATACTATGCTAACTTTTATGCTTCGTATGGTCGAGTGCCAGCTCCAGCCAATTACGCCACGCAAGTCGCCAGCCAAAGCCGAGCGGCGAATGATAATGTTGGTCAGAGCAATGCCAATCCCAATGGCTCCTACGGCGCCGCAACGCAGGCAAAAACCAATCAACAAACGAAACAATTAAACCAGTTTGGCATTTTTGGTGGCGGCAAACAAACCTCGAACCAAACCCAATACAGCGACCAGCAGTTTGAAAACATGTTGCAGGACGCGGAGTTTTCCGAGGTGAGCGGTGGGTTTGGGGCATCGAAAATAAATGAAGAAAACAGTATTTTATCCTTGCCTAATGTTTTTGAAACAGTGAATTCCTCGGCAAGAGATGCAGTATCTACTTTTGCCGGGAAATATGCGCCATCTTATTTTAACTTGTCAAATAATTATTATGCGAAAATTGTATCTGTAGAAGTTAAGACTTGATCTGACAGTTACCCATTTTGAAGTTACGGATTTACTGTCAGTTTAAGTTGAGATTTTCAACTTTTTCCTGCCAGATCTTTTTGCCATCCAGTAACGTTTCTATCGGCGTTCGCCCACAGCACATTTTACCTTGGTGCGTTCTTTGATGATTATAATAATATAACCAATCATCTAAATCTTTTTGCAATTCGTCAAGCCTTGCATACACTTTTTTGCGAAGTGTAATTTGATAGAATTCATTTAAGATGGTTTTATGAAAGCGCTCACAGATACCATTGGTTTGTGGGTGCCGCACTTTGGTTTTAGTGTGTTCAATGCCATTGACCGCCAAATAAAGCGCGTAATCATGCTGTTCCACCTTGCCACAATATTCGGTGCCGCGATCGGTGAGCATCCGTAATAAGCCCATGCCATGCTCTTCAAAGAAAGGCAAGACACGATCATTTAGCAGGTCGGCTGAAGTAATCGGCGTTTTGGTGGTATACAGTTTGCATTGCGCCACTTTAGAATAAGTGTCCACAAACGTTTGCTGGTAAACGCGCCCAATTCCTTTGAACGTTCCCACGTAGAAGGTGTCTTGTGAACCTAAATATCCGGGATGTGCTGTTTCAATTTCACCGCAGGCGACGTCATCGTCTTTTTTTCTTTCCAAGGCTGCCACCTGGGCTTCCGTTAGAATGAAATTTTCCTGGGCGGATTGTTTTTCTAATGCCGTTAAACGTTGTTTGAAGGAAGCTAGGTTGTGGCGCAACCAAATGCAACGAACACCACTGGGTGAAACAAAAATGCCGCGCTTGCGCAGCTCATTGCTAACGCGTAACTGGCCATGCGCCGGACATTCAACCGCTTACGCCACAATAGCATTTTCTGTGGCTTCATCGGTGCGGTTCTTGAGATTGGGTTGACGACGGCTCTTATCAAATAAGGCTTCCACGCCCCCTTCTTCAACCGCTGTTTTGTAACGGTAAAACGTATCTCGCGAAAAACCCATTATTTTACACGCCCTCGACACATTGCTTAGCTCTTCGGCCAAGTTTAACAAACCCACTTTGTTTTTGATGATTCTTTGAGTAGACTGATACATAAGGTTACCTCTTTAACTTTTTGATAATTACTAGATATAACTATCAAAACGGGTAACCTTGCTTTTTTCAAGCACTTTGTCAGATTAAGTCGGAACTAATACAATTTATGGGCAAAAAGATGTGCTTATAACACTGACTAATGCTGGGATGCTCCCTGGACGAAACAAGGCTTTCATTTAGAGGGCTTGACTTGCAGCATATGGATAGCTCTTGGCAAACTGCCGGTGCACGCTGTTGAATATTTTGATGAGCAATATCATGCCTGCGCTGGTGGGAGGCATGCCACCACCCCCGCCTAAGCCAATACGCCAGCACCATCAAAGGCGTTGCGATTGCGATACATGATCAAAGCAAGTTTTCGTGGCAGGGCGTGTTTGAAGGCGCTGTCACAGGTGCCTTGTTGCCAGGCAATGAAGTCAATTTTACCGGTTTAAGTTCAGCGAGCTTGCAGGGCCTAAAAGAGGTGACCACAAAGCAATTATTAGAACT
>CAIUAS010000114.1 GCA_903897205.1 uncultured Gammaproteobacteria bacterium | reverse complement strand
CGCCACCCAAAACTTGCACCACTTCACCAATCTTCTGAATTTTCCACCCCTTCGGCACCAAACCCAATTCCGACTCTTCAAAACTATCAGGAAAAAGCGCTGCTGTTTCTGTATCAATTCCTTCAGGCGGGCGGCCTTCTGCTTTTGCGCGTACTGGATCGAAATCAACAAACCATGATTTGAAAAGTGCTTGGGCGATGGATTCGAGAGTGGCATTGGTTTTATGCAAATTTTCAATGCGATCATCAAGGACAGTTAATGCTTCCGCTATATTTTTTTGCACTGGTAGAGGTGGGCAAGGTATTTTAAAATTTTCGAGCATTACTTTTGTCAAGGCATTTCGTGTTGCTCCTGAAGCAGCCAAGCTCAGCATAACACTTTGTTGATAAGGTGATGCTAGAAAATACCGTAGAAACCGACTATCAAGAACCTTTGGTTCAGGGCGAATTATCGCCACATGTTGGTTAACTCGAGCAGGTAGATATACGACCGGAGCCAAACAGACTCTTGCAACAGAATCTCCTGTTATATTTAAAAGAACATCACCTGCTTCAACAGTAACCCCTTTTAATTTCCTTGCTTGCTCCTGGTTAATGAAGACAAGCCCCGAAACCGAGAAACCATTGTTATATATATTTTGACTACGTATTAAACTAATATGGCCAGTATCGTCATAGTTTTCTTTCCCACCCTTGGGTGTAGAGCCGCTTCCAATTTTAAAGCAAAAATCACCTAGTCGTTTCCAGCCCCATTCAAAACTCATACCCCAACCCTCCTAGCTTTTGCCGAATTAACAGATCCAACGCTTCACCCCTCACCATCTGCTCACCCAATTGCTTAGTAAGCCGTTGCATTTTTTCCACAAAAACTTCGTCATCATCTTCAACTATTTCTGCACCCACATAACGCCCCGGAGTAAGCACATATCCATGCTCAGCAATTTCAGCCAACGTAACACTCCGGCAAAAGCCTGCAATATCCGTATAAATTTCTTTTGTCTCATCATCACCACGCCATGCGTGAACCGTATCAGCAATTTTTTGTATATCAGCATCTGAAAATTCAATCTGCGCGCGACTAATCATCGTCCCGAGTTTACGGGCATCGATAAATAATATTTCACCTTTTCGCGTAGATTTTTGTTTGGCAAGAAACCATAAACACGCAGGAATTTGTGTGTTAAGAAATAATTGGCCCGGTAAAGCAACCATACATTCCACTACATCAGCCTCTACCATTTTCTGGCGAATATCACCTTCGCTATTTTGACTAGAACTCATTGAACCATTCGCTAAAACAATGCCTGCACGCCCCTTGGGTTTGAGGTGATATAACATGTGCTGCAACCAGGCGTAATTAGCATTGCCTTGTGGCGGTGTTCCATAAACCCAGCGTAGATCATTTTCTAAACTAGCGTGCCACCAATCAGAAATATTAAATGGCGGGTTAGCCAAGACAAAATCGGCGCGTAAATCAGGATGTTGGTTTTTAGTGAATGAATCAGTCGGTTCTTTGCCAAAATTAAAATCGATACCGCGAATCGCAAGATTCATCGCCGCTAAACGCCAGGTAGTTGGATTGGACTCTTGCCCGTAAATCGATACGTCACCTATTTTACCACCATGTGCTTGGATAAATTTTTCTGACTGCACAAACATACCGCCTGAACCACAGCATGGGTCATAGACTTTGCCATGGTGAGGCGCTAAAACAGCAACCAGTGTTTGCACAATACTGGCAGGCGTATAAAACTGTCCGCCTTTTTTGCCTTCCGCATTGGCAAATTGACCGAGAAAATATTCATATACCTGCCCTAATAAATCTTTTGCATTTTGGCCAGCAGCACTAAAGCCAATCGATGAAATAAGATCCACTAATTCGCCCAACTTACCATCGGGTAATTGAGTACGCGCATAACGTTTATCGAGCATGCCCTTAAGTTTGGGATTTTCTGTTTCAATCAGTGAGAGCGCATCATCTATTAATTTACCAATATTCGCTTGTTTGGCTTGTGCGCGCAGATTTTCCCATCGAGCAGCTTCGGCAACCCAAAAGACATTCACTTCTTTATAATAATCACGATCTTCTAATTCTTGAACGAGGGTTTCTGGATCGGCGTCAGGAACGTAGTAATCATCATTCTGATCCGTGAAACGGCGAGAGAGTTCATCACGCCGCAGTTGAAAAGCATCGGAAATATATTTGAGAAAAATCAAACCCAGCACAATATGTTTATACTCAGCGGCATCCATATTCGCGCGCAGTTTGTCTGCGGTTGCCCAGAGGGTCTTTTTGATCTTATCTAACATGTATTGTTCCCTGTTTCTAACTATCTATTTGGATTTTGAATTAATTTTTTGCGTTTACCTATTTTAAATCCTATATAGAGACATCGCTATATTTTACTCCTTTACCAAATTTTACTTTGTTTATTAACTAATGCGCAGAAAAATGCCTTTACCGCTAAAAAATCATAAAAAACTTAATCGAGGTATTGAAAAACTGATCTAGGAACAGAAGAATAAAGTGGTGTTAACGTAAGGACTCTTCGCCTTCTGCATAAAGCCATAGGAGAATTTATGGCAAAGTATAGTCATTCTAGATTTGCTAATCAAGAATTTGGAATCTCGAACAAAGAATCATCAGCTTCGCTTTGCAATATTCAATATTGCCATGTGATCTTTGAAGAAGGTTGCGAATTTACTACTGACAATATATGTGTGATTTAACTAGGAGGAAGGCGTAAATTGTTTAAAACGAACCAACATATATTAGAAATTAACTTTCGCTCAATAGTGCTAGCATCCACCTAACCTGTAGCTTCGAGTAAGTATATAAAAAATTCTCCCAAACAGGTAGATTTTATGCTATATAAAATATCTCACGATTACTAAATTAATAGAGGATCTAAAAATGAAATCCATTGTTTATGTACCCCAAGGTTGTAGCGCCAACTTGACAACAGCGTCTACTACCCTTGGCATTGAAGGACTTTACACCGACGGGTTTTCCACTTGTAACATTATTGTTTGTATAGGCAAAATGTATTACGCTTATCCATGCTGATTTTCAAACAGCTCCTACCAAAATAGCAGAGAAGATCAAATGGGTAGGCGAGCCTAACGAATTAATTGTTATTATTAAAAATAATGGAAAAGTCTTACTAGAATCATTAAATCGTTTCTTCCAAGAGAAAAAAATTGCGGTGCAATTGACAGTAAAAACTATGGACAACTTACATGATGGTGTTTTTATTGCATTTAATTAGCAAGAAAGTAATGATATTCATCCGCAAATTAAAAAATAATACTTATGATAAGCTCTGAAACTAAATACCTTTTAGGACAACCACATGCGAACATTTATAATTAGAGCACGCAAAGGAACAACTCGCTGGGAACGGATTAGATCCACCGTTGGCGCAAGAGAACATTTTGAAGTGGTTGCCCATTCTGTCATTAATGCTTTTTTTGTTTCTAATGGTTTTAGAGACGATGTCGAAGTTTATATTATACTCGATAGCTCCGAAGATTTTCCGCGCACCCTTAAATTATCAGGCGGTAAAGGATTATCAATCGCCGGCTTTCATGAAGAAGCGGTACTGGCCCTCGTGGAAAAAGCCTTAAAAGACAGTCACGGTTTACAGAAAGATGAAACCCGGACCTTAGCCCCCGGTCTACAGATAAGCGGCTTTGGTTTTGAAAAATTAGTCAGCAGCCTGCTTGAAACGCGCCCCATTTATCTACTCGACCGCAAGGGAGAAGATATCAGAACAACCGAGCTAGGATCAAACCCTGTCTTTGTCTTAAGCGATCACCTAGCCATGCCTCCAAAAAGCGTCAAAGGACTCAAACGCCGTGGCCTCAAAATGATCAGTTTGGGCAGAAAAATGCTCTTTGCCTCGCAATGTGTGGTGCTTCTTAACTATGAACTGGATCGAGTGGAATTTTAATTTTGAGGAAAATGAAGCATTCCGCTTCACTCAAATTTAATTACTATTCACGTATATAATTTTAAGAAAACGCTTACAGAACCTCTTTAATAATTCGCTTATGATACACATTCTTTAAATTAAGCCTGCCGTTCTATTTACAGGACGTTCTTATCATACAGTAGGTGTTAGACGGCAGCCCTAATTTTTAATTGCATATTCCAGCACTACTTTACTCATCTAATAACCAATATCAAATTAATATACTCATCCCGTTGAGATTAGGTTAGGGATATTCATGCTCAAAGGATCTCTACAATTGCATCTCAATAAAATGCTATATATTATACAGCATACTCAAAGCATGGCAGTAAACGCTGAGAGCCAAATAACAGGAAGGCGACACTTTAAGGACGCTAAAATGAAGTTCAGGAAGAAAGTAGTATTAGCAATTTTGCTAGCAAGTTGCATGTTGTTTGCCTTAACCCTCGTTGGTTCGCGCATATTTTTACTTAATGGTTTTATCAAATTAGAAAACAATCAGGTTAATGACAATATTGAGCGCGTTGATTCTGCTATCAATCAAGTACTTTATTCCCTGAGCACATTCACCGCCGATTGGGCCCACTGGGATGACGCCTATTCCTATGTATTAGGTAAAAATCCCAGCTTCCCTGCCAGTAATATCAAACTAGCTGCCATGATTAACTCCAATATTAATTTACTCATGTATTTTGATAAAGCAGGAAAATTATTAGTCGGCGCCGCAACCGATATAGAAAATCACCATCAAGCACCTTACCCCGTAGGTTTAAATAAATATATTTATCCATCCAGTCCGCTCATCAGAAAAACCGACTTAAATCACGATACCCAGGGATTTATCGCATTACCTTCAGGAATTATGCTAATCGCAATCAGCACATTGAGCGATGGCAATAAAACGGCGCCACCGCTAGGTGCTTTAGTTAGCGGGCGTTATTTATCATCCACTTTAATAAATAAAATTTCCGCAACAACCAAGTTCGACGTTAATCTAATCAAGCTAGCTGAAATTAATAAAAATCCTGCCTTAAAAACTATTTTTGAATCCATGGTTAAGCAGTCTGATAAATTTATCACTCCTATTAATAACGAACAAACATCAGCTTATTTTTTACTGAGAGACATCAATAAAAATCCCATAGGGATGATAAAAGTGATTATGCCAAGATTGATCTATCAAACAGGCATTGAAACACTTACTTATTATATCGGTTCAGTGCTAGCATTAGTATTACTTTTATCCTTACTACTGTGGTGGCTACTGAAAAAATTAATTATCCTAAGGTTAGAATATCTAAACAACCAAATTTTAAAAATAAGCAATGAAAAAGTACTTTCAAGACGTGTCACCGTCACTGGAAACGATGAATTAGCTTCCGTATCAACCGCCATAAATTTCATGCTAAAAGCATTTCAAAACTCACAGGACAAATTAGAAAAAAAATCAAATAAACTAACAGGAACCATATCGCTTTTAAAACAAGAAATAAAACTTCATAAAATAACCCAAAATGAGCTTTTGCTTAATAAAACGCATCTAGCGCACCTTGCACATCATGACAGCTTAACAGGACTTCACAACCGTTTATATTTTATTGAAACCTTCGATATTCTCCACGAACTCTCCTCTTTAAAATGATCTTTTGAACAGTGTTTACACTCTACTACCCTGCTTGCTATCGCTGAAAGG
>CAIUAS010000113.1 GCA_903897205.1 uncultured Gammaproteobacteria bacterium | reverse complement strand
TAATGTTAATAGTTTGAAGGTTTGTACTCATATGATTACCTTTACTCCTTACGGAATTGGCAATTATTTTAGCACTCTTTTTATGTGAGTGCTAACCTGGTCAAGAAAAAATTTATTCTATTACCGTCAGGGGTTTGCCTAACCCTGCATGTTCTATTTGGTTTACTAGTTTATCCGATGCTTCAACGCTGGGGATAGGGCCAATTTGGACACGATAAAGCGTGTGGCCACTGGTGCTTGCTTTAATATGCACAGGGTACGCAGCGTGTTGATAAATTTTGCTCGCTAGTTTTTGTGCGTTGCTATGGCTTGAGAAGGCGCCAAGCTGTAAGTATAGGCGAGAGTGAACGCTAGCCGGATGGTTAACCACATCGTGGATGTTATGGGGTTGTGTACTAACATAGCTAGAGCTTAATTGACTTAATACGCGGTCGGGGTGTGTCGGATCGATGGCTTTAATATCTACTAAGCCAGTGCCGTGAGCGGTAATGCCGAGCTTTTTAGCAGCGACGTAAGATAAATCCATGATGCGATTTTCTGCAAAGGGCCCACGGTCGTTGACTTTTACAATCACGTGGCGGCCGTTTTGTAAATTAGTGACGAGCATATAGGTAGGCAGGGGAAGCGTTCGATGAGCGGCTGTCATGGCTAACAAGTTGTAAGGCTCGCCGCTAGAAGTGCGTTGTTTGTGAAATTTCATGCCATACCAGGAAGCAATGCCTCGTTCTTCAAAGCCAATTGAACTTTTAAGCACGTAGTAGCGATGACCTTTGACAAAATAAGAAGGCGGATTGCCATATTTGCTGTACGGCCCTACTTTGGGTACGGCATCAGGAATTTTGGAAACGTCCACATCAAAGGGTGGCGGGCCATCTTTTCCGTAATGACGGCCACGATGTCCCAAGGTGCCGCAACCTGCAATTTGCAGAAGAAAGAGTAAAATGGCGATATAACCCAGTAATTTCATGAGGTCTTAGTGGCCATTTTACTTTCAGATTCATAATCGCTGCGTATCCAATCACTTAATTGATACACGGCCATTGCATAAAGCGAACTGGTATTATAACGAGTGATCACATAAAAATTATGAAACCCAAGCCAATATTCCACGCCATTTTTGCCTGCTAAGCTAATGAGCGTTGCTTTCTCAGAGGCTGGAAATGGTTTGGCTGGATAAACGCCGTCATGTTCAAATTGCGCCAGCGACCTATGTGGTTTGAGGCTTTGCTTGGGCATGCTTAAATAACGCTTACCTGTTATTCTGGTTTTCACAGCGACAGCACCGCCCGCTTGCCAACCATTGGCGTGGAAATAATTAGCGATACTCACAATGGCGTCGTCAGCATTATTAAAAAGATTGCTGTATTTTTTACCGGTATAGCTGACGGCATAATGGCGATAGCTGCTTGGCATAAACTGTGCCGCACCGAGCGCTCCGGCATAAGATCCTTTGAGAGTGAGTGGATCAAAAGAACCTTCGCGAGTTAATAGCAGATACTGTTCTAATTCACTTTTGAAGTAGTTAGCGCGAGGCGGATAATTGAAGGCAAGCGTGCTGATGGCGTCAAAAGCACTATAGTTTCCTTGAATCTGACCATAGCGTGTTTCAACCCCTAGAATGGCAATAATGATTTCGGGCGGCACGCCATAACGTTGTTGCGCATAAGTTAATGTGGCTGCATGTTTGCGCCAAAAATCAGCTCCTTCTTGCGCGCGCGCGGCTTGCATGAAAATGGCGCGATAAGCATACCAATGCATGCTTTCATGCGGGGTAGTCATATTTTTTATAATATGCTGATTGGGTTTAATCTGGCTAAATAATTCCGTGAGTTGCGTTTTGCTAAACTGGTCTTTAGCAGAGACTTGATTAATGAATTGTTGTACATCAGGACGAGCAGCATAAGCGGTATAATTAGTTGCGCAGCCGGCAAGTCCTAGTAATAAAGTTAAACTTAAAAAGCGTTTCAGAGTGTATTTAATATTAGCCATTTCCACTACGCCTGAATTTGATTAGATTTATAAAGCACGTCAGTATAGAGGAAAACGAGTAAATTGCTAGGTACTTAATAGTTTTCGATGCGTATGGATCGACATTAAAATTCCAAAGCTGGCAATTAATGTCACCATGGAAGTGCCCCCGTAACTAATAAGAGGTAAAGGAATTCCGACGACCGGTAACAGGCCGCTAACCATGCCAATATTAACAAAGACGGCCATGAAAAAAGTTAAGGTCAATCCGCCGGCTAAGAGGCGTGAGAAAGTATCTTGCGCTTGCGAACTAATATATAAACCGCGCCCTATCACCACCAAATAAAGTATTAATAAAATAATAGCGCCTATTAAACCAAACTCTTCACCGCCAACGGCGAAAATAAAATCTGTGGTGTGTTCTGGTAAAAATTGTAAATGTGATTGAGTGCCGTTAAGCCAGCCCTTGCCAAAAATACCGCCAGAACCGATAGCGATTTTTGATTGAATGATATGATAACCTGCGCCTAGCGGATCGCTTTCTGGATTTAAAAAAGTTAATACCCGCGCGCGTTGATAATCGTGCATAAAATGCCACAGAATAGGCGCGCTGATGGCGGCTAAAATAACTAAGGCAATTAAAATGCGCGAGCGAATACCCGCTAAAAATAATACACCAAAGCCGCCCGCTATGATCATGATCGCGGTGCCTAAATCGGGTTGCTTCGCAATTAAAATAGCTGGTATGCCAATAATAACACCTGCGATTAATACTTGGCGAAAAGTGGGTGGCAATGGTTTGTCGTGAAAATACCAGGCGACAGTCATTGGAACCGCTAACTTCATAATTTCCGATGGCTGAAATTGAAATACCCATAAATTAAGCCAACGCTGAGCGCCTTTACCGATCACTCCCATGGCTAATACGGCTAACAATAAGACGGTGCCGATTGCAAATAACCAGGGCGCCCAGGTTTGATATTTACTGGGGGGGATTTGCGCTAATATCCACATCAGTAAAAAAGCAATGAGCATGCGGACGCCTTGGCGTGTAATGGTGTCTAGGCTTTGATCGCTGGCGCTGAAAAGCACTAAAAGTCCAACACTTACTAATAAAAATAAGCCCATTAATAAGGGCCAATCTAAATGAAGTATTTGGCCTATTCCTCGGTTCGGCATTTGCCGCTGACGATTTTTAAACCAAGTGCTAATAATGTTTTCATCATTCATATTTAAAACTCATTTTATTTAAGAGTTCGATTATAATCACTGCGCTAAGCAAATTTTGCTAAATTGCCTAATGGGCAGAGCCAGCGTAAACTGCGACATAAGAAATTTCTATGGAGAGTTTATGCGTTGTGCTTCTTGTTGTACAGCCGGTGCTTATAAGTTGACGTCTATCGCGGATTATTTTAAAGCGGAAGATCATATTACAAAACTATATCGAAATGTATTGCACATCACTAAGAAAGGTTATCAGTGGGATGCTTTCTTGTTTGCTAATGGTTGTTTTGTGGCGTGGGGAATGCGCAAACAACAAGAGCAGGAGTTGTTGCAAAAAATAAAGGTATTTTCCATTGATCTCTTAGAAGAAATTGAAACCGATCGTTTTATTTTTAAAGTGGCGAAGGAAACTAAAATTCGCCCTCATCAACGTTTAAATGCGGATGTTATCACGATTGATGAAGAGGAAATGGATAATGTGCAAGTTAAATTAGCGGTTTCCTATGGTTTAGCGCAGTCCGTTAAATTGCAATCCTATGAAACTTCTATTGAGAAGACCGTTAAGAATAACCAACATGTTCCAGTTGAATTAGCTAGAACAGGACAAATTTCTTTGTCGCGAAAATCAATTTCAAAACGTATTGGGGAAATATTTTTAGAGAGAAGTTCAGTTAATTTAACAGGGGAATATTTTGACGTGCCAGAATATTTTTGGCAGTATTCTAATTCCGAAGCTT